>JBMTYE010000208.1:0-3573 GCA_049454255.1 Flavobacteriales bacterium | reverse complement strand
GGAAAGGCGCACACGGCCTGCAACCTCTCGAGCCGTGGGGACTTAATGCGCAGATCGGTAAATCATTGAGTATTGAATTCACTGGAGCGATCCACTGCACCGTGACCGGTAAGCGCATCCGCAAAACCTACGGGGACGGCATGTCGTTCGATGCGTGGCGGAGTGCTCCTTCCGCAGTGGAAAGTGTCCTGCGCCCGGAGCTCAGCCGCATCCACGAGGGAATTGCGCTCCGCGATGTAGTTTGGGAAAGCGAACACCACCTTGCCCCACACACGACCTACCTGAGTTACACCGGCGGAACGAAGGTGGGGGTCACCCGCTCGGTCCAGGAACTCACCCGCTGGATGGATCAAGGAGCAACTGCGGCGATTCGGGTGCTCGAAGTGCCCTACCGGCAGCTCGCGGGGAGAGCTGAAGTTGCACTCAAAGCGCACTTTAGCGATCGAACCCAGGTGTCCGCGATGCTGCGCCCCATCGATTTCCAGGCTCAGGTTCTTTCGGGTGCGAAGGAACGTGCGCTCGCTGCGCTAGGGGAGGAGTACGAACCGTTCATGTCGGAGAACGACGATGTGGTGCAGTTCGCGTATCCGGTTTCCCAGTGGCCGGATGCGATTAGAACGACCACGCTGGAAAAGCAACCGCGCATCGAAGGCAGACTCGCCGCGGTGAAGGGCCAATACCTGGTTTGGGACACCGGAATCGCCCTCAACATCCGTTCTCACGCCGGTTACGAGGTCACCGTGATCTTCGGTTAATTAGTTCATCGACGGGTCGATGGGGGCGTTTGCGATGTGGGCATAGCCATCGCCCATGTCCTCGACCATGCGCTTCCAGAACGCATCGTCATCGAGGCGGGTTTCCATGATCAAATGGGCGTCTGCCCGCGTGATGAACCACGACCGGTTGCGGATTTCCTGTTCGAGCTGCTGTGGGCTCCACCCGGCATACCCGATGAAAAACCGCACGCGGTCAGGCCCCAAAAGCCCTGTCCTCAGCTTGTCCTTGATGACGTCAAAATCTCCCCCCATGCACACCCCATCCACAACGGGGATGCTCCCGGGAATTTCCGGAGCGGTGTGGAGGTAATACAGGTTTGAATTCTTGACCGGACCTCCTACGCTTATACGCGCCTGCACTTCCGGTAGATCGTCTAAGATATCTTGTAGGCTGATTTCCACGAAGTTGTTCAGGACAAATCCGAACGAACCTTCAGCGTTGTGCTCGCACAGGAGGATCGCCTTCCGCCCGAAGTAAGGGTCGTCGAGAAACGGCTCGGAAAGCAGGATAGTCCCGGTTTCAGGAATGCCGTTCGCGGAAGGAGCGAAGCGAATCATGCTGCAAAGTTGCGACTTTTGCCGAAACCCCGAGTTCTATGCGCAATGTGCTCTCCGTTCTGCTGGGTGCTGTCTGCTCCCTGCCGGTGTGGGTTTCGGCCCAAACCGCCGAGAGAGCAGCAGATCTCGGTGATCCACCTGTGCTGTTTGACGACAACCGCACCCCCACCTATGCCCAAGTCAATGCTGTACTCAGTGACCTTGCCGCGGCCCATGCGGAGCTGCACTGGATGGCCATCGGGTACGGGGACAGCGGCAAGCCCATCTATGCTGCGGTGTGCGCGAAGGGGAGTGCGAAGGAGCTGACTTCGCCGGAAGATTTGGCGGCCTTCCTGGCCGCACATCCGAAGCGCATGCGGCTCCTCGTGACGAACGCCATCCACCCGGGCGAGCCGTGCGGAGTGGATGCTTCGGTTGACTGGATCCGCGCGCTTCTGAACGACCCGGAGGAGCACAGGTTGCTCGACGATTTGGTCGTGGCCGTGGTGCCACATTACAACAATGACGGGGCACTGACCCGTACCACGTGCTCCCGGGCAAACCAAGACGGCCCCGAGTACTACGGTTTCCGCGGAAATGCACGAAATCTAGACCTCAACCGCGACTTCACGAAGATGGACTCGCGCAATTCGTTTGCGTTTGTTCGCCTCTTCCAGGCAATGAATCCAGACGTGTTCATAGACACTCACACAACGAACGGAGCCGATTATGTCTATCCGATGACCTTGATCACCACCCAACCGGACAAAGCGGGACAGCTGGGGTGGTTTCTGCGGGATGTCGCTGACCCGGCACTTTACGGGGCCATGGAAGCTCGGGGATTTCCGATGGCTCCTTACGTGTCGACGCGCGGGGAGACCCCGGAAAGTGGCATCATCGGTTTTCTCGAAACCCCGCGGTACTCCACCGGGTACGCGGCGTTGTTCGGTACCATCGGTTTTGTTTCGGAAGCCCATATGCTGAAGCCCTTCCCGGAGCGAGTCGCCGCAACCCGTGCCTTTTTGTCGGTTACCGGAAACTGGATGGTGCAGGAAGCTGCAGCGATCCGCAAGGTGCGAGCGGATGCCGCCAGGTCTGTTCAGTTTGCGCCCGAGCTTCCAATCCGGTGGGAACTCGACGCCACAGATTCCGTTCCGCTCACGTTCAAAGGGTATGTTGCCGAGCATCTTCCGAGCGAAGTGACAGGGCTGCCGCGTCTGAGGTACAACCGCGATGAAGTTTGGCGCGGCGAAGTGCCGTACTTCAACCGTTACACCCCGGTGGCCTGGTCCCGGGTGCCAGATGCCTACTGGATTCCAGGAGCGTGGCGTGAAGTCATCGAACGGATTGCAGCACAAGGCATTCCTATGTACCGGTTGCCGGCGGACTCCTCTGCGGTACTTGAAGTCACCTACATCGACGGCTTCACGTCGCCCGCCCGTCCATACGAAGGCCACCACGTGAACCGGGTGGATTCTTTGCACCGGACGGTGCAAGAAGTTGCGTTGTACGCCGGAGATGTGCGGATTTCCACGGACGGTCCGTGGAAGCGGTACGTGGTGGAAACCCTGGAACCCGAAGCGCACGATAGCTTTTTCGTGTGGAATTTCTTCGACAGCATGCTGCAGCAGAAGGAGGGCTACAGCGGCTATGTGTTTGAGGATACCGCGGCAGAATTGCTGGAGCGCGACCCCGCCTTGCGGGCCGCCTTCGAGCGCGCGCGAGCAGACCATCCCGAGTGGGCGACAGATGGCGATGCGGCATTGCGTTGGGTTTACCGCCACAGCCCCTACATGGAGGCGTCTGCAAACCGGTATCCGGTGTACCGCACCCCTGAAATGCGATGATGACCCCCTCGGAGTGGGCAGAACGTTTGGTCACCACCGGACACCGCTGGGGCCGAACGGTCCGTCGCGATTGGGCTGGAATGTCTCCGGAAGCCATCCGAAAGGTCCTCGACACATTAGCCCGATTGAATCCCGGCCCGGCACAGGTGCGTTTCGCTACAGAAACGATGCAGGGTATTCCTGTGGCCCGCGTGCGCTCAGGGGTTGAACCTTCGGAAGGGGTGGTGGTGTGGGCCCACGGCGGCGGGTTTGCCTTCGGATCGCCCAGAACGCACCGCGCACTTGCCGCCCATGTGGCTCTGGCGACCGGGTGGGAGGTATGGCTCCCCGACTACCCCTTGTCGCCGGAACACCCCTTTCCGGAGGGGTTGGATGCGCTCGACCGGGTATGGCAAGGGGGAAAGTGTGCTGGG
>JBMTYE010000207.1:0-3583 GCA_049454255.1 Flavobacteriales bacterium | reverse complement strand
TTCGATGGGGGCGGGGGTTTCGTTTTGGTCAAGCGAAGCTTGCGGACTCAACCGGTAGCTGCACAAGGCGGATTGAAAGGAGGCTTCTTCCGCGCGCGGGTCGTACGGGAAGGACTTTGCAAAGCTCTTGTAATGGTACCGCGCAAGGTACAGGTCACGGACGCAGTAGTGCGCGCGGGCCAAATGCCACTGCACCTCCCGGGCCCGCTCGGTCCCACGTGTAAGACCCGCGAGCTCGTCGAGAATGGGCAACGCGCCCATACACTGGCCGCTGTCCACATAGGCCACTGCCCGCTCGAACTTGTAGTCGAGATCGGGGCTTTTCAGCACCTTGTTGTAGTCGTTGCAGCCGACCGCTACGGCGCACACCGCCGCCAGAACCAAGTTGCGAAGCATCGCTGCGAAGGTAGGGTGCGCGGTTCGGTTATCTTTGACCCCGAAAACCTGATTCCCTTGGATATTTTTGATCGCATCCGCAAGGACCGGGGACCGCTGGGCCAGCATGCCCGCGAGAGCCACGGCTACTTCACCTTCCCGAAGCTGGAAGGCCCCATTTCGAACCGTATGACCTTCCGCGGGAAGGATGTATTGGTTTGGTCCATAAACAATTACCTCGGTTTTGCGAACCATCCGGACATCCGCAAAGTGGATGCGGACGCTGCCGCCGATTGGGGCATGGCCTACCCGATGGGGGCGCGGATGATGTCCGGCCAAACCTCGCAGCACGAAGCCCTCGAAGCCCAGCTCGCCGACTTCATGGGCAAGGAGGATGCCTTCCTGCTCAACTATGGCTACCAGGGCTGCATGTCGGCCATCGAGGCCCTCGTGAGCCGCCACGATGTCATCGTTTACGACAGCGAGTCCCACGCTTGCATGGTCGACGGCGTGCGCCTGCACCAGGGCAAGCGCTTCGTCTTCCAACACAACGACATGGAGAGCTTTGAGAAGCAGCTGCGCCGGGCAAAGACCCTCGCAGACGCTCAAGGAGGCGGCATCCTCGTGGCAACGGAAGGCGTCTTCGGCATGGCCGGCGACCAGGGCAAACTGAAGGAAATCTGCGCGTTTAAAGAGCAGTACGGTTTCCGTCTGTTTGTGGACGATGCGCATGGCTTCGGCACCATCGGCCGGGACGGCCGTGGAGCGGGGGACTTCCAAGGCGTCCAGGACCAAATCGACATCTACTTCGGCACCTTCGCGAAATCCATGGCGACCATCGGCGCATTCGTCGCCGGGGAGGAAGAGATCATCGAGTACCTCCGCTACAACATGCGGTCACAGACCTTCGCGAAGGCCCTGCCCATGCCCATCGTCATCGGCGCCCAGAAGCGCCTCCAAATGATGCGCGACGAGCCCCAGCACATGGAGAAGCTGTGGGTCATCGCGAATGCATTGCAGAGCGGCTTGCGCGAAGCCGGATTCAACATCGGACACACAAATTCGTGCGTCACGCCGGTGTTCCTCGAAGGCGGTTTGGGCGAAGCCACGAACCTGACCCTTGACCTCCGCGAGAACTACGGCATTTTCTGCTCCATCGTGGTCTACCCGGTCGTCCCGAAGGACACGATCATGCTGCGTCTCATTCCGACCGCAGTCCACACCCTCGACGACGTGCGCTACACCATCGAGACGTTTTCATCGGTCAAGGAGAAGCTCTTCGCAGGCGAGTACCGCAGCGAGCGCATCGCCTCGTGGGCGTGACCCGGGTCTTTATCGAACTCGCATACGACGGCCGCGCCTTCCACGGGTGGCAGCGGCAGCCCGGGGCGCGCACGGTCCAGCAGGAACTCGAGCGCGCCCTCGGCGTGTGTACCCGTGCCGGGGCGCCGGTCCCGGTGGTGGGCTGCGGGCGCACGGATGCCGGCGTGCATGCGTCGTACTTCGTGGCCCACGCGGACCTCGAGCGGTTGCCGGAGGAGCCGGTCGTGCTGCGGCTGAACGGGGTGTTGCCGGAGGATGTGGCGGTGATGCGGTGGGCTCCCGTCGGGGAGCGCGCCCACGCCCGCTACAGTGCGACCGAACGGACCTACCACTACCATTTGCACGTGCACAAGAATCCGTTCTTGACAGGCCGGTCCGCGCGGATCTACCGTGTTCCAGACCTTGCGAAAATGCAGGAAGCAGCCGATGTGCTCGTGCGCTCGGGGGACTTCGGTGCGTTTTGCAAGGCAGGAGGGAATTCGGCAACGACGCTGTGTACCGTCCGCCGCGCCCAGTGGCGAGAGAACGGTGGTGGGCAGTTCACGTTTGAAATCACAGCCGACCGGTTCCTGCGCAACATGGTGCGCGCGATCGTGGGCACCCTGCTGGAGGTAGGGTATGGCCGGCGCGGGGTCGATGAGATGGTGGGGTTGCTTGAAGCGGCAGACCGCTCGCTGGCGGGCAAATCGGCCGCGGCGGAGGGGCTGTATTTGGCCGATGTCCGGTATCCGGAGGAGGTGTTCACCCGGGCGTAACTTCGCACGCTATGGCATCTGCTTCCCGTCCACCCCTCGACCGGGCCGTATTGCGCCGCATTCTGGCGCTTGCAGCACCGTACCGGCGGAGGTTTGTGTGGACGGGGGTGCTGGTGGTGGCGACGTCGGCGTTGATTTGGGTGCGGCCTGCGCTCATCCGGCGGGCGGTGGACGAAGAGCTGGCGGCGGGGGACATGCAAGGGATGCTCGAGATTTTTGCGGCCGTTGTGGTGGTGCTGCTGGTCGAGGCATTCCTGCAGTACCGCTCGGCCTACCTCGCAAACTGGGTCGCCCAATCCGTCAGCCTGGACCTCCGTGGTTTGCTCTTCCGCCACGTGACCCGCTTCAAGCTGAAGTACTTCGATCGGACCCCGGTCGGTACCCTCGTGACGCGCCACGTCGGCGACATCGACGGCATCGCGGATGTCTTTTCGAACGGCATCTTGAATGCAGTGGGTGACTTGCTCTCGCTGATCGTCGTGGTCGCGGCCATGGCCTTCATCGATTGGAAGCTGACCCTCGTGGTGCTCATCCCCATCCCATTGCTCGTGTGGGCTACGCGGCTGTTTCAGCGGGCCATCAAAAACTCCTTCACGGACGTCCGCAACGCCGTGGCCCGCATGAACGAGTTCATCCAAGAGCACGTCACGGGGATGCACATCGTGCAGGCGTTCAACCGCCAACGCCGCGAGGCTGCGCGGTTTGCGGACATCAATGCGGCGCACCGCGAGGCCCACATTCGATCGGTTTGGGCGTACAGCGTGTTTTTTCCGGTGGTGGAGTTGCTCTCGGCGACGAGCGTGGCCCTGCTGCTGTGGCTGGGCATGAACGATGTGCTGGCTGAGCGGGTCACACTCGGCGTGCTGCTCCAGTTCATCCTGTACGTGTTCATGCTCTACCGGCCCATTCGGCAACTCGCGGACCGCTTCAATGTGCTCCAAATGGGTGTCGTCAACTCCGAACGCGTACTCTCCCTCCTCGCCACAGACGAGGCCATGCCGGATTCCGGGGACTCCACCGAAGTGTCGTTTGCCGGGGAGATTCGCTTCGAAGGGGTTTGGTTTGCCTACGTGCCTGAGACGTGGGTCCTGCGCGATGTGAGTTTCGCGCTCCGCCCGGGGGAGACCGCT
>JBMTYE010000206.1:0-3598 GCA_049454255.1 Flavobacteriales bacterium | reverse complement strand
CGAGGGCCATGGGGCTTCCGAGCCACGTGCTCATGATGCCGAGACTCGTGTTGTCAGAAACTGCGAAATGTACTTCCGGGCCGTACAGGTTGAGCATGGCGTAGTTTTCGCCGCGCTTTACGGGTAGAGCATTCGTTGTGAAGCTGTAGCGCGTGGTGAAGGCTCCTTCACCGACGTATTCGCCAGAAACCACATCGGTAGCCCTGGCTGGCTTGATGCTCAGGATGTTCGCCTTCGACAGGTAGATTTTCCCCCGGTCTTCGGTGTCGATGAGAACCTCGCGGCCGTCGTCGCTGAGGATGATCCCGACGTAGGTTTGGTTGAAGTTCGTGGTGATCACCATGCGCTCGCCGGTGGTATCTGCCACGACGGTTCCTTCTGAAACCGAGGGGAGTGCACCTTCAGACGCAAACAAGACGCCTGTGCTGCACAAGGACAGCACCAGTACGAAACAACCGAGGAGGAGCTTCTTCATGTGCCCGAATGTAGTTTGTTATTCGCCGCCACACACATGACCTCAGTCACGCATCATGCAAGCCGCACTTCCAGCTCAGCACGCACGGCTTCCAGGAAGTCCTCCGTCGTGAGCCAGTGGGCTTCCGTGGTGGCATCTCCGTGGATGAGGACCGCGAGGTCCTTCGTCATGCGTCCGCTCTCGACCACATCGATGCAGACCTGCTCCAGCGTAGAAGCGAAGGTGCGCAACGGCGCATTGCCGTCGAGCTTGCCCCGGAAATCCAGGCCGCGCGTCCAAGCAAAAATGGAGGCAATGGGGTTCGTCGACGTCTTGCGGCCTTTCATGTGCTCGCGGTAGTGGCGCGTCACGGTGCCGTGGGCCGCCTCGGCTTCCATCGTGCCGCCATCCGGAGTCACCAGGACCGACGTCATCAACCCCAGCGAGCCAAACCCCTGGGCCACCGTATCCGACTGCACGTCGCCGTCGTAGTTCTTGCAGGCCCACACAAACCCGCCGTTCCACTTGAGCGCCGAGGCGACCATGTCGTCGATGAGGCGGTGCTCGTACGTGATGCCCGCGGCATCGTCGCGCTCCTTGAATTCCGTGCGGTAGACCTCCTCGAAGATGTCCTTGAACCGCCCATCGTAGGCCTTCAGGATGGTGTTCTTCGTCGACAGGTACAGCGGCCAACCCTTCAGCAACGCCGTGTTGAAGCAGCTCCGAGCGAAACCGTAGATGCTCTCGTCCGTGTTGTACATCGCCATCGCCACCCCGTCGCCCTCGAAGCCGTACACCGTCCACTCCTGCACCGCGCCTCCGTCCTCGGGCGTGAACGACATCCGCAGCGTTCCGCGGCCGTGCACCACCGTATCTGTCGCCCGGTACTGGTCCCCGAAGGCATGGCGGCCGATGACGATGGGCTGCGTCCAGCCGGGCACCAGGCGCGGCACATTCTGCATGATGATGGGCTCGCGGAAGACCGTACCTCCGATGATGTTGCGCAGCGTCCCGTTCGGGGACTTCCACATCTTCTTGAGTTTGAACTCCTCCACGCGCTGTTCATCCGGCGTGATGGTCGCGCACTTGATGCCCACGTTGTGGCGCTTGATGGCCTCGGCGGCGTCGATCGTGACCTGGTCGTTCGTCGCGTCGCGGTGTTCGATGCCGAGATCGTAGTAGAGCAGCTCGATGTCGAGGTAGGGCAGGATCAGCTTTTCCTTGATGAATTGCCAAATGATCCGCGTCATTTCATCGCCGTCCAACTCGACGACAGGCCGGTCAACCTTGATTTTCTGCATGGCTTCGAATGTAAGGGGAGCGGATCCGGACGGGGCCGGAACCGGAAATCAGGCGTGCTCGCGGGTCGAGAAGAAGAACGCCCCTTCGATGGCGGCGTTTTCGTCGCTGTCTGAACCGTGGATGGCGTTCGCAGCGATGCTCTCCGCGAAGTCTGCGCGGATCGTGCCGGGTGCTGCTTTCGTGGGGTCCGTGGCGCCGATGAGGTCGCGGAAGTCCGCCACCGCGTTGTCCTTTTCGAGGATGGCCGCGACGATGGGGCCGCTGGTCATGTACTCGACGAGTTCACCGAAGAAGCCGCGCTCGCTGTGCACCGCGTAGAAGGCCTCGGCGTCTTCCTTGCTGAGCCGGGTCAACTTCATCGCGCGGATGGTGAAGCCCGCGCCGATGATGCGGTCGAGGATTTTGCCCGTGTTGCCAGCTGCGGTTGCGTCCGGCTTGATCATGGTGAAGGTGCGGTGAGTCGCCATAGGAGGTCTGTTTTTTTCGGGTGCAAAAGTACGGGGAACTGCGGTGAACCTCGCGCATGCCCCGCACGTATCTTCGGAACATGGAAGCGACGATCACCTCGGCAACCGCCATCGACCTCGAAGAACGCTACGGAGCCCACAACTACCACCCCCTGCCGGTGGTGCTCGACCGCGGGTCGGGTCCGTTTGTGTGGGATGTGGAAGGGAAGCGGTACTTCGACTTCCTGAGCGCGTACTCCGCGGTGAATCAGGGACATGGCCATCCTCGGATTACGGGGGCGCTGGTCGATCAGGCGCAGCGTTTGGCCCTCACCTCGCGCGCCTTCTACAACAGCCAACTCGGTCGTTACGAGCAGTTTGTCACCTCCTACTTCGGCTACGACAAGGTCCTCCCGATGAACAGCGGCGCGGAGGCAGTCGAAACGGCGCTGAAAATCGCCCGCAAATGGGGCTACGAGGTGAAAGGCATTCCCGCGGGCGAGGCCGTCATCGTCGTGTGCGACGAGAATTTCCACGGCCGCACGACGACCATCGTGGGCTTCTCGTCCGACCCGGGCTCTTCCGACAACTTCGGACCCTTCGCTCCGGGGTTCGTCCGCATCCCGTTCAACGACCTCGCCGCCCTCGAGACGGCACTCCGCTCGCCCCACGTCGCCGGGTTCCTCGTCGAGCCCATCCAAGGCGAGGCCGGGGTCAACACGCCGGACGACGGCTACATCGCCCAGGCACACGCCCTGTGCCGGGCCGCGAACGTCCTCTTCATCGCCGACGAAATCCAAACCGGCATCGGACGCACCGGCGCCCTCCTCGGCACCTGCGGCACCTGCACCTGCGCCGGTCATTGCGAGCGGCAAGACACGTACGTCAAGGCGGACCTGCTCATCCTCGGCAAGGCCCTGAGCGGCGGGGTCTACCCGGTTTCTGCCGTCCTGGCCGACGACCCCATCATGCAGGTCATCACGCCGGGCACCCACGGATCGACCTTCGGGGGCAACCCCATCGCCGCCCGCGTGGCCATTGCTGCGCTTGAGGTCATCCGCGACGAGCACCTGACCCAGCGCGCCCGGCTGCTCGGCGAGCGGTTCCGCGCGTCGCTGCGCGAGCTCATTGCGGCGACGGATTTGCTGGTGCTTGTGCGCGGCCGCGGCCTGCTCAACGCCGTCGTCGTGAACGACTCCCCGGATTCCAGCACCGCGTGGGACCTCTGCATGGCGCTCGCGGCGAACGGCCTCCTGGCCAAACCGACCCACGGCAACATCATCCGCTTCGCCCCGCCCCTCGTCCTCTCCGACGCCGAGCTCGACGAAGCCTTGGCCATCATCCGCGCGACGGTGCTGGGGTTCAGGAAGTAAGGTTGTGGGGGGTTGTTTTGCCC
>JBMTYE010000205.1:0-3612 GCA_049454255.1 Flavobacteriales bacterium | reverse complement strand
CACACTGGAGTCGTCCTGCTTGATGCGCCCGACGATTTCATTGAACAGCGTGTCTTGAAAGGCCTTGGTGGCAGCCAGCACGGTGTCCGTGTAGGCGTTTTCGGCGTTCAGGTAGTCGAGGACCTGCGTGGTTTGGGCATCCGGCTGTTCGGCCTCCTTTTGCTCATCCGACAACCGCATCCAGTGGTAATTGGCCACGAGGACCGTGTCGTGGATGGCTGTTTCGTGCGGTTGAATGGCAGCGACTGGGGCGGCTGGGTAGTCCGAGGCCTTGAGGCTCGGCGCGGTAGAATCGGACATGGCAGAATCGTTGCACCCGGTCAGGGCGAGCGCAAAGGTAGCGGCCGCGAAGGCCGTGGTGCAGAGCGAGCGGGTCATGCGCATGAATTTGTGGCGAAGTTAGAAGAGGTGGCCGAGCTCCCGGTGCATGCGGTCGAGGTCTTCCGGGGTGTCGATGCCGTGGGCTTCGTGTGGGGTGATGCCCACCGCAATCCGCCATCCGTGTTCGAGCCACCGGAGCTGCTCCAGGCCTTCCCGCTGCTCCAGCGGCGAGGGATGCAGGTGGGCCAAAGCCTCGAGCGCCCCCCGCGTAAACGCGTACAACCCGATGTGCTTCAGCCACGGACCCGCTCCGGCGGGAATGGGAGCGCGGCTGAAATACAAGGCATTCCCCTGCAGGTCTCGGACTACTTTCACGCGGTTCCTGTTCCCCCGGGCCTCTTCATCGTCCTCGACGGCTAACGCTAACGTGGCAACGGCTGCTCCGGGCCGGCGAATGAGCTCGGCGAGGGTACGCAGGGCATCGGGATGCACGAACGGTTCATCTCCCTGTATGTTCACCACGGCTTCCGGGGCTTCTCTTCCTTCCGCTTCGTGCTGGTGCACCGCCTCCCTGCACCGCAGAGTTCCGTTAGGACAATCGGGCGAGGTCATGGCCACCTCTCCACCAGCGCGGTCGACTTCAGCAGCGACGCGCTCGTCGTCCGTGGCGACCACCACCCGGCCGAACACCCCACTTTCCTCGGCCCGACGCAGCACGCGAACCACCATAGGCACACCTCCCACCAGGGCAAGTGGCTTTCCTGGAAACCGCGTCGAAGCGAACCGCGCAGGAATAACGCCGAGGATCATGACCGTTCGTAGGTGAGCATGAGTTGGGTCAACCGCGGCGGCTCCATGTTCAGGGGCCGGAGGCTGTATTCGGAATTGAAGAGGTTGTTGATGACGAGCGAAAGCCGCAGCTCAGCCCCGAGGTTCACCCCTGCGCGGAGGTCAGCCACCCAGGGTTGCCGCGGATGGGCCGCGAGCCATTCCCCCACCCCCCAACGCACGAATCCATACTCTTCGAACTGAAGAAAGGCTTCATCGAAGTTGTCGAGCTGGCTCTGATAGCGCAGGCTCATGCCCACAAACCACCGGGCGAAGGACAGGTGCGCATCCGCTCGGACCAAATGAGGCGAGCGGTACTTCAGGATGTGGTTTGTGGTGTCGTGGCTGGTGGTGAGGTAGGTCGCTGGGAAGTTCGGATTCGGGCTGTAGTTGTAATCCGGAGTCAAGGTGATGGGCCGGGTGTAGGTGTAGCCCAGCAGCACATCGAGGTCAAACGCCTCCGCATCCCACCGTCCGGCAAGCGATCCCTCAGCGCCGGTCACACGGCTGTCTCCGGTATTTACGCTCATAAAGCCCAGGCCGGCCAGGGGGTCCACGAGGGGATTTCCCCACTGTCCGAAGGTGAATTCGATGAAGGAGGTGAAGTTTTGGCGGAAGACAGCCACATCCGCAAACCCCTTGAAATCCCCGGCTTTCACTCCTTGCTTGAACCCGATTTCCATCGATTCGGCAAACTCGGGGAGCAGGGCCTCATTCGGATAGATCTGGAGCGAGCCCAGCCCCGTGCGGATGTAGCGTTCGGCGATGGTCGGAAAGCGGAATCCCTGGCCGTAGCTGGCACGCAACCAGCCGCCCTCCCATGCCGTCCAATTCAAGCCGGCGCGGAATACCGGCTTTCCTGCCCGGACGTCGTTCACCTGGAAGGACTCGTAACGCAGTCCGAAGGAGGTGTTGAGCCGCGGGCCGAAGCGCTTTTCTGTTTGGAGGTAGGCGCCTAGGGTGCGTGCGGTGTTGTTTCCGTCGCTTGAGCCGCCACTGTACAGCTCAGCGTTTGAGTGCGCGAATTGGTGCAGGGCGCCTCCGACGAGGTGCAAGCCTTCGATGCCCCAGCGCTGGCCGTCGAGGGCGATCTGGTACTCGGTATGGACCACATCCGAGGCGTTGCTTTGGCTGTTGTCGTTGCCGTTCGTGAGGTGCTGCCACCGCCCGCGCAAGCTGTGGCGGACGTCTCCCGGGCTGATGTAGCTCACGTGCGGATCCAGCGTGCCGATGAGCTGGCGCGTGCGCGTAGCGGCGCCCTCGTAGCTCCCGTACATGCTGTCGGGGGCATGTTGCCAAATGAGCGTATTCAGCGATTCGCCCCACTGCCAATTCGCCCCTAACCCGTACTGCAGTCCTGGGGTGCGCGAGGTGCGCCTGCGGATGGCCGCGTTCACGCGCGCCTGGCTGTTTGCGGCGTACCGGTCGATGGTGAACGGGTTGAAGCCGGTTTCGGCGGCGGTATCGACCGGGGCGAGGTGGCCGTCGTCTCCCAGCAGGTTGCCTCCGATGACCACGTCCCAACCTCCGAGTTGCTGGCTGTGGAGGAAGCGGACATTCGCGAGCTGCGGAGTGGCCTCCCACGTGCGGGCTGCGCGGGTGCGCGGTGGGCTGTAAGCGCCGTGCTGCAGTGTCACGCGGGTGAGCGGGCGCGCGTCCGGGTAACGCGTGCGGACATTGATGACACCGCTCAGGGCGGAACTGCCATAGAGCACGGAAGCGGCACCTTTGATGACTTCGACCTGTTCGAGGTTTTCCACAGGCAGGAAGCCCCAGCTCGGCCGACCGGCATCGCCGCTGAGGATGGGGAGGTCGTCGACGAGAATCATGACGCGTGAACCGGCGCCATAGCTGAAGCCGCTGCCGCTCCGGATTTGGGGTTCACCGTCCACGAAGCTCACGCCGGGCGTTTGTTCCAGGGCGTTTTCGAGCGACGTGGTTCCCCGCTGCTCGACGATGCGCGGCGGCAGGATGTCGAGCGACACCGTGACTTCCTCTGCACGTTGCTCAAAACGCCCGGCACTGACCACGACCGGGCCGATTTCGAGCGGAGCCGCTTCGAGGACGACATCCCACACGACGTTTCCTGTCGCTTGGAGGCGTTTTTCGGCCGGCCGCATGCCCATGAAGGAACACCGGACGGTTACGGACGATCCGGCGAAGGCGCTCAAATCATACCGGTACGAGCCGTCTGCAGCCGTGGTGGAGCCAGAGGTGCTACCGACGACGACGAGGGTGGCGAAGGGCAGCGGAGCGCCGTCGGCATCGCGGACGGTTCCGGTGAGGGTTTGGGCCTCGGCAGAGGCAAATACAGCGCAAAAAACGAGGACACACCAGCGGCTCATGGGGCGCAAGATGCGAAGGGTCGGCCGCTGTTCCGCACACGTTCGCAAAGCAACGTGCCCCGTCTGCAAACCCGGGCGTGGTTGCCGCAGGTTTGCGGGCAATTTCGCGGCCTGAACG
>JBMTYE010000204.1:0-3636 GCA_049454255.1 Flavobacteriales bacterium | reverse complement strand
GAGCACGTGCCGGCCAGCCCCGAAGGCGGCATCGAAGAGCTCCGTATTCTCGAACTGCATACGGCTGCGGGCCTCCCGCTCCCCTACCGTAAAGTGCTTGACGCTCTCGACCATGAGGTCGGCCAAATGGGCATAGACCCCGCGCTCCATCCGATCCCACTCCTCCGGTCCGGCCTCCGGGAACGACGCCTCGAGCCCGGCCCGCACCACCTTGCGCCGGTAGCCCACCCACTTCCCGAGCACCACGGCGAGCCCGTTCGAAATCCAGTACAGCGTGCGGTAGGGCAACCGGCTGAGCGGCCGCACGACGAACAGAAATAGCCACTTCATGCGGACTCGCCTTCAGACACCACCGTCAATCCGTCGTACGCAGCGAAGATGCCATCTGGCAGGTCCCGCTCGAGGTCGGCGTGGGTACCCATTTGGTGGCTGAGGTGGGTGAGGTAGGTCGCCCTGGCGCCCACCCGGCGGGCCACCGCGATCGCTTCGGCCAGTGTGAAGTGGCTGGGGTGCGGGTCGCGCCTCAGCGCATTGATCACGAGCACATCCACCCCCGCCAGCCGCTCCCAGGCCAGCGGCTCGAGCGCGTTCGCATCCGTGATGTACGCGATGCCCCCGACCCGAAATCCCAGCACCGGCAAGTTCAAATGGCGCACGGGCAGCGGCCACCAACGGATTCCGGCCACGTCGAAGGGTTCCTCGGCGATGGTCGTGAGGTTCAGCCGCGGAATGCCCGGATACGGATCTCCGTCGAAGACGTACGCGAACTCGCGCCGCAGCGCGGTCTGCACGCGCTCGGTCGCGAAGACGTCCACCGGGCCGTTCGACAGGAAATTGAACGGCCGGACGTCGTCGAGTCCTGCGGTGTGGTCCTTGTGCTCGTGGGTGAAGACGACCCCGTCGAGGTGGCGCCAGCCCGCGGAGAGCATTTGGGCCCGGAAATCCGGACCGGCATCGATGGCCACGGCCGACGTCCCGCAGCGGATTCCCGCCGACGTGCGCAGCCGGGTGTCGCGGGCATCATGGGACGTGCATACCTCACATCGACAGCCGATTACGGGCACGCCTTGCGAAGTCCCCGTCCCAAAAAAAGTCAACTCGACCCGCATGCCACGAAAGTACGCTGCCCGCCCGGCTTCCCCGCCCACGGGCTTCGTACCTTCGGCGCTGTGGAGCAGAACCGCGTCATCCTCACCTCCAAACAGAAGGCCCTCCGGATCAACTTGACCCCGGAGATCTACGGAACCTTTGCCGAAATCGGCGCTGGCCAAGAAGTCGTCCGGCACTTCTTCCGCGCGGGCGGAGCATCCGGCACGATTGCAAAGGCCATATCCGCCTACGACAAAGAATTCAGCGACGCCATCTACGGCAAAGAAGCCCAGGGCCGCTACGTCTGCGAAAGCCGGCTGCGCAAGATGCTTCAGTACGAATACGGCCTGATGGAGGAGCGCCTGTCCCGCGATCAGCACGCGACGAAGCATTTCTTCGCCTTCGCCGATACGGTGGCGACCATCAACTACCACAAGACGGTCCAGGGCCATGGGTGGTTTGGGCTGCGGTTCCAAACCGCACCCGACCGCGAACCGAACACGGTCGTACTGCACGCTCGGCTCCACGAACAAGACGCGCTGCTGCAGCAGCATACCTCCGGCAAGCTGGGCGTTAACCTCATCTACGGCTGCCTCTTCTTCCACAAACGGCCGAAGGAGCTGATCCTGTCGCTTTACGACGAACTCGAGCGCGACCAGGTCGAAATCGACATGATCCAATTCGAGGGTCCGGACTTCGCCGACGTCGACAACCGCCTGATTTCGCTGCAACTCGTGAAGAACGGCATGACCGATGCGGTCATCTTTTCGCCGGAAGGCACGAACCTGCAGGCCGCCGACGTGCTCTACAAAAAGAACATCCTCGCCATCCGCGGCTCGTTCCGCCCGGTGACGAAGGTGAACATCGACATGATCGCGAAGGGCCTCGCCCGGTTCCGTCAGGAAGCGCGCGTGGAGGAACGCAACATCCAGGTGCTGTTCGAGATCACGCTGAACAACCTCTCTGCGGAGGGCGATATCGATGAACAGGATTTTCTCGATCGCGCAGATATCCTCTGCTCGATCGGCCAAACCGTCATCATCTCGAACTACCAGAAGTACTTCAAACTCGTCGAGTTCTTCTCCCGCCACTCCGCCAAGCGCATGGGCCTCATCATGGGGGCCGGTTCACTCGCGGAGGTCTTCGACGAGCGCCACTACCGGGATCTCAACGGCGGCATCCTCGAGGCCTTCGGCATCCTCTTCTCCCGCGACCTGAAGATCTACCTCTATCCGTGGAAGGATGAGAAGTCCGGGGCGTTTTGGAACACCTTTACCCTGCCCATCCACCCCCGCCTCAAGCCGCTCTATGACTACCTCATCCACAACAAAAAAGTCGTGGACATCGAGGACTACGACCCGGAACTCCTCAACATCTTCAGCAAAGACGCCCTTGCCCGCATCAAACAAGGCGACACCGGCTGGGAAGACATGGTCCCGGATTTCGTCGACACCGTGATCAAGGAAAAGTGCCTCTTCGGGTACTGCGGCCTGCCCGCAGGAGATGCCCCCGACCGGGTCGACGATCCCGCAGAAGCAGCGGCGAAGGCAATCGGCGGCAAGCACTGACGCTGCGCTCGCCATGGCGCAGTCCTTCCGCCGTTCCTGAACTCACAACCTGATGCGCACATCTTTCGCGCACAAACCGTACGTTTTCTCCGCATAAAAAACCGCCCGGCACTCGCGAGGAGCACCGGGCGGTTTCGTGGATTGCTTTCGTGTCTGCGTCAGATGGATTCCGCCTCTGCGCGGGTCAGGACCTTCTTCTTGTGGAAGTTCCGTGTACCCGTTCCCGCTGGGATGAGGTGGCCGACGATGACGTTCTCCTTCAGGCCGAGCAGGAAGTCCTGCTTGCCCGCGATGGCGGCTTCGTTCAGCACCTTCGTGGTTTCCTGGAAGGACGCTGCGGAAATGAAGGACTTCGTCTGCAACGACGCGCGGGTGATGCCCTGCAACAACGGACGGGCCGTGGCGGGGATGGCGTCGCGGCCCACGGCGAGCTTCATGTCGCGGCGGCGGAGCGAGCTGTTGACGTCGCGGAGTTTCCGCGCGGTGACCATTTGGCCCGCACGCAACTCGTCGCTATCGCCCACCTCGGTAACCACCACCATGCCGTAGATGCGGTCGTTTTCTTCCATAAAGTCCGACTTCTCCGCGAACTGCTTCTCGAGGAAGCGCGTGTCGCCCGGATCCTCGATGACGACCTTCTTCATCATCTGACGCACAATCACTTCAAAGTGCTTGTCGTTGATCTTCACGCCTTGCAAGCGGTATACGTCCTGGATTTCGTTGACGATGTACTCCTGCACGGCTGTCGGACCGAGGATGTCGAGGATATCGATCGGGGTAGTCGCGCCGTCAGAAAGCGGCATGCCCGCCTTGATGAAGTCGTTGTCCTGAACGAGGATGTGCTTCGACAGCGGAACGAGGTACTTGTACTTGTCGCCGGTGCGCGATTCGACCGTGATCTCGCGGTTGCCCCGCTTGATCTTGCCGTAGCGCACGATGCCGTCCACTTCCGACACCACCGCGGGATTCGACGGGTTCC
>JBMTYE010000203.1:0-3662 GCA_049454255.1 Flavobacteriales bacterium | reverse complement strand
ACGCGGGATACAGCTCGCGGCGGTCGCGCAAAGGCATGTGGGGCGTGCAGCTGAACCACCGCTCCACGCAGCTCGGTCTCGGAGTGCCGGATTCTGTGGAAACCAGGTTTGCCTCCTCCGGATTAGACGCGTGGGGCCGGGCATTTCGCGGAAAGCACATCTTCGACGTCGGCGGAACGGTGGGGCGCGACGCGGTAGCCTACTACGGCATCGCTGCGGTCCGCGAAGGAGGAAATGCACCTGCGGCTGCGGCCAGCGACCGAACGACCTACCTCCGGATGGGGAGTTCAGCGGCGTGGCGCATGGAATCGAAGGATTCGAGCGCGGTCCGTCCCCAGGCCCTTCTCTCCTACCAGCATCTCGCGGCCAGTGATACGGTCCGTGAGCACACCTGGCACGGCACGCTCGGCGCGGCCACCCGACTGAACGGCCACGACGCCTCGGTCGCAGCCGAGGTGTGGATCGACCGAAGAAACCTCGGGGAGACGCGGCTTGAGCAGGCAGTGATGGCGCTTCGTCCTGAATTGAGCCGGACCACGCGTGCGTGGCAAGCTCGTGCGGGATTGGGGATTTACATCGATGCCCGAGGCGATCAGGTCTTCCATGTGTACCCGGATCTTGAGGCCCAGTTCCCGCTGTTCCGCGGCAAGTTGACGCCGTATGCGGCGTGGGGAGGGGAGGTTGAGATGAACCGCCTAGAGGACCTGCTCCGCGAGGTTCCCTTCCTCGATCCGGGGCTGGACCTGCGCAGCACCTACCGCCAGGTCGACACCCGCGGCGGTATCAAGGGCGTGGTGGCAGGCCAAATCAACTACCGAGCCGAAGCCAGCTGGATCCGGGAAACAAATCACCTCTATCTCCTCAACGACTCCACTTCCGGTTCGGGCGAGCGCCTCGGGGCCTTCTACGACACCTTGTCCATTCGCAGCATCGGCGGTGAGCTGAGCTGGAACGCGCAGTTCCCCCTCGAACTACGAGCTGGAGCAACCCTCTACCGCTACGGCACTTCAGACCAGCTCCATGCCTGGAACCTGCCCGACCTGGCCATCACGGCTTCCGCACAGTACCTCTGGCGCGACCTGCTAAAGGCAACCGTGCGAAGTCGCATCGAAACCGGGCGAACCGGTCTGAGCCAAGTGGCTCTGGCCGACTCCCCCTTCGATGGACAGGCCGGAGGCTACGTCGTGGATTTGGGTACGTTAGCAGATCTCGATCTGCTTGTGGACTATACCGTCACCGGACGGCTTTCAGCCTGGCTCGAATTCCGCAACCTACTCGCCTCCCGGTATGCGACCTACGGTGGCTACCGCGTCCAAGGATTCCAATCCTTCCTCGGGGCGACCTACACCTTCTGAACACGCTGTGGAAAACTGGCCGCAGGGCGTGCCGGAATCCGGTGTAAATTCGGGGTTTCAGAAGGCCTGCCATGAGTGAAGATTTGACTATTCCTGGAGCTGTAGGTGCTCCAGCCGCAAAGAAGTATGATGCAAGCAACATCCAAGCCCTCGAGGGCATGGAGCACGTGCGGATGCGTCCCTCCATGTACATCGGTGACGGCGGAGTTCGGGGGTTGCACCATTTGGTCTACGAAGTCGTAGACAACTCCATCGACGAGGCCCTTGCAGGGTATTGCGACACCATCTCTGTGCGCATCACACCGACGAACGGTATCCGCGTTTCGGACAACGGCCGGGGGATTCCC
This sequence comes from Flavobacteriales bacterium, assembly GCA_049454255.1. Taxonomy (GTDB): domain Bacteria; phylum Bacteroidota; class Bacteroidia; order Flavobacteriales_D; family Sanyastnellaceae; genus CAMCYM01. The sequence goes on along the minus strand of JBMTYE010000203.1, from coordinate 1,960 downwards.
ACCGACCTGCATGCGAAGGAAGGTGTGTCTGCACTGCAGGTGGTGATGACGAAAATCGGTGCAGGCGGCAAATTCGACAAGGACTCCTATAAGGTATCTGGTGGTTTGCACGGGGTAGGCGTGTCGTGCGTGAACGCCCTTTCCATCGCGTTGCGGGCGGAAGTACACCGGGAAGGCAAGGTCTTCGAACAGGAATACTCCCGCGGTAAAGAACAGTATGCCGTTCGGGAGATCGGCACGTCGGACCGCACGGGCACGACCGTCGAATTTCAGCCCGATCCGGAAATCTTCGAAACACTCGTCTACAGCTACGATACACTCGCAGATCGGATGCGGGAATTAGCCTTTCTGAACCGCGGCATTACGATCACGTTGGTCGACGAACGGGAAACGGTGACGACAGAAACTGGATCGGATTTCCGGACTGAGGTCTTCCATTCCACAGCGGGATTGCGCGACTTCGTGCAGTACCTCGACGGCAACCGGGAATCGCTCATTGCGGACGTTATTCACATGAACGGGGAACGCAACGGCATCCCTGTAGAAGTGGCGATGACCTACAACACGTCGTTCACGGAGAACCTCTTTTCGTATGTGAACAACATCAACACCCACGAGGGAGGCACCCACCTGACAGGTTTCCGTCGTGGGTTGACATTGACGTTGAAGAAGTATGCAGAAACGAGCGGAATGCTCGACAAGCTGAAATTCGACATCGCCGCGGATGACTTCCGCGAGGGCTTGACGGCTGTTGTGAGCGTTAAGGTGGCCGAGCCGCAGTTCCAGGGCCAAACAAAGACGAAACTCGGCAACGCCGAAGTCTCAGCCCCTGTGGGTCAGGCGGTCAGCGACATGCTCGAAGCCTACCTCGAGGAGCATCCGAACGATGCCCGGGCCATCGTCAACAAGGTCATTCTCGCAGCCCAAGCGCGACATGCCGCCCGAAAGGCGCGGGAAATGGTCCAGCGGAAAACCGTCATGGGCGGATCTGGATTGCCCGGAAAGTTGGCCGATTGTTCAGAGAAAGACCCAGGCTTGTGTGAGCTGTTCCTGGTGGAGGGTGATTCTGCAGGCGGAACTGCGAAGCAAGGCCGCGACCGGAACTACCAGGCCATTCTTCCCCTACGCGGAAAGATCCTCAACGTGGAGAAGGCCATGCAGCACAAGATCTTCGACAACGAGGAGATCAAGAACATCTACACAGCGCTCGGGGTCTCCATGGGCACCGAGGAAGACCAGAGGGCGCTGAACCTCGAGAAACTGCGCTACCACAAGGTCGTCATTATGTGCGACGCCGATGTAGACGGTAGCCACATCGAAACCCTCATCCTGACCTTCTTCTTCCGCCACATGAAGGAGCTGATCGAGAAAGGGTTCGTGTATATCGCTACTCCCCCACTCTATTTGGTCAAGAAAGGTTCGCGTCAAGCCTACGCCTGGAATGACGAAGAGCGCGATGCCCTCATGGCCCACTACCGCGGAACGTCGGGAAGTGATTCTGGAATCAACGTCCAGCGCTACAAGGGTTTGGGCGAAATGAATGCCGAGCAGCTCTGGGAAACCACGTTGAATCCAGAGAACCGCACCCTGCGCCGCGTGACCATCGAGAATGCCGCTGCCTGCGACCACATCTTCTCCATGCTTATGGGTGACGATGTTCCGCCCCGGCGGGCCTTCATCGAGGAGAATGCGAAGTATGCAAACATCGACGCCTGACGGCATCCGCACCGCATTTTCGGTGACGGGAATGCATTGCGGTTCGTGCGTGGAGCGCGTGCGATCAGCTGCACTGGCCGCTGGGTTTTCTGACGTTCAGGTAGCGCTTTCGAGTCCCCAGCTGGTCATCCATGGGGACGGTGCCACCGACGAACTCGTGCGTGCGCTTGCCGCAGCGGGGTACACGGCCGAACTGCTCTCAGAACAGAATCCTCCGCCGAGTGCCCCGCAGACTTCCGGGTCG
>JBMTYE010000202.1:0-3677 GCA_049454255.1 Flavobacteriales bacterium | reverse complement strand
GCCGGTGGGCGCTGTAGCTCCTGCCAGTTCTGGCCTAAGGAAGTGCGTAGTAGAAGCGGCCGGGGTGAGTGCAGCCCGGTCCATCGTCGAGCTCGGCCCGGGTACGGGCACGTTCACCCAGGAAATCCTGCACAGCCGTCCGTCCGGCGCCGCCTACCTCGGCGTGGAGGTGAACGGCACCCTGGTCTTAACCCTGCAGAACCGCTTCCCCAATCTCCGCTTCGTGCATTCCGGAGCTGAGACCTTCGATTTCGCTGGCTACTGCGCTGAGCACGGGCCCATCGATGCGGTCATCAGCGGCCTGCCGTGGACCTCGTTCGATGAAGAACTTCAGTGCCGCATTCTGGACAACATCCTCCCCCACCTTGCCGAGGGCGGGCACTTCGTCACCTACTCCTACTACGGATTCCACCGGCTCGCAAACGGACGGCGGTTTCGGAAAACCCTGAGCGACCGCATGCGGTTCGTGGCGACCAGCCCGGTGGTTTGGGCGAATCTGCCGCCCGCTTTCGTGTACGTCGCTACGCGCTGATGCCCGGCCCATGGGGATCGGCGCCGAGGTAGGTGCGCCAGTGGGCGAGCACGTCGAGGAGGTCGGCCGGGAGCTCGGAATCGAAGTGCATCCACGCGCCGGTGGTGGGGTGGCGGAAGCCGAGAGACTTCGCGTGGAGGGCCTGGCGTGGGAGGCGGGCGAACTGGTGATCGAGGAAGCGGTGGTAGGCGGCCCCGGGCCGGCCTTTGACGGGGACTGCGCCGCCGTAGGCCACGTCGCCGAAGAGCGGATGCCCGATGGACTGCATGTGGACCCGGATTTGGTGCGTGCGGCCGGTCTCGAGCTTGCACTCGACTAAGGTGACTGGGCCGAGGCGTTCGAGGACCCGGTAGTGGGTCACGGCGTGCTTGCCCTCGTCGCCGTCTGGAAAGACGGACTGGAGCTTGCGGTCGCGGCGGCTCCTGCCGATGTTCGCCGTGACCGTCCCGTCCCGCTCGAGGTCGCCCCACACCAGCGCCCAGTAGCGGCGCTCGACCGTCCGGTCAAAGAACTGCAAGCTCAAATCGGTCATCGCCGGCTCCGTCTTGCCGAGCACCATCAGCCCGGTCGTGTCCTTGTCTAAGCGGTGCACGAGTCCGGGCCGCGGCACATCCCCCGTCCGGGCGACGAGCGGATCAAGCATCAGATGGTGGGCGATGCCGTGCACGAGGGTCCCCGTGAAATTGCCGTTGCCGGGATGCACCACCAAGCCCGCCGGTTTCATGAGGACGAGCACCTCGGCATCTTCGTGGACGATGTCGAGGTCCATGGGCTCCGGCACCAGCACGTATTCGACGACCGGACGCGGCAACTCGATCGTGACCACATCGCCGCCACGAACCTTGTGGTTCGGCTTTACGGGCACCCCGTTCACCCGCACGTAGCCGGCGTGGGCGGAGACCTGCAGCTTCGTCCGCGACAGGTTCGCTACGAGATTCGTCACAAACCGGTCGACTCGGAGCGGACTTTGGCCCGCATCCGCAACAAGCCGGTGGTGCTCGTACAGCTCCTCTTCTTCGCCGGACTCCAGCTGATCGTCCATCACTGCCCGACCACGATGCGCACGCCCCGTCCGGCTGCATCCCGGAACGAATACACGCCCGGCGCCAAACCGCCCCCGACCTCAACCCGTCCACCTCCATTCACCGTTCCCGAGCGTACCCGCCGCCCCATCCCGTCCACGAGCACCCAGGCTCCCGGCGCCACCCCGTCGACCGTGCACCCGCCCCCGGCCGTCGGATTCGGGAACGCCCGAAGTCCCTGGTCTTCCCCAGGGAGCTGGTCCACAGCCGTCCACGTGTCCTGTTTGCCCGCGCGCAGCACGGGCCGCACCATGAGCGAGCCCTCGATCGTGGAAGGCAACCACGCGCCGCCTAGCCCGAGGGAGTAATGCAGCCGGCCCAAATTCGCATTCGTGTTCTTGTCGAGGCCCACGTTCAGCATGGTGGCCGACTCCTGCACCCAGCCGACGTGGATCGTGCCTTCCACCGGGATGGGATCGTCGTAGGTGTAGAATTGGAACAGGTCGTAGCCATCCGTGAAGTACTGCGGGGTGTGGAAAAGGTAGTTCTCGCCAAGCTCTTCGCCAGGTGCGCCGCCCGCGTCGGACCAGGCCCGCAGCAGGAAGTTCGCCGCGTCCGCGTTTGTGTAGTACGGCGTGAAGTGGATGGCCAGTCCCAGCAGCGTGTCCGGCGCGGCCAAAGCAAACCGGTACGCGGCCCGTCCACCCGCCGCCGTGAGCGACCACGCCTTCTCCGCCGAACCGTCGTCGTAGGCGTAATCGTTCAGGAATTCCTGGGTGAAGACGATGGAATCGTTGTCCGGCACCCCCACCTTTTCTGTGTGCAGCAAGCCGATCGAACTGGCATAAAAGCCCACGTCAAAGCGTGCGCACGTGTCGTTGACGGCAGGGTCGAACGCGAACACCGGGCCAGCCGGGCCGTCGCCCACGAAGTAGCCCGTGGTGAAGGTGGAGGCGGGGGGGATGTTCGTTTGGGAGAAACCGTTCGGGTAGGTGGTGCCTGTGGCGTCTTCGTCGTAGCGGACGGTGAATCCGCCGGTGACGTTGTCGGTTTGGGTAGCCGAGAAGTTGCGGTGGTAGGTGGTCACGCTGTCCCGCATGAAGAGCTCGGGAGAGGTGAGGTAGTGGGTCCACGGCATCCGCGTAAACTCGCGAAGCAGCGTGTTCACCGGCTCGGTGAAGGCGATTTCGCTGAAGACCGAGAACGTCTCCGGATCGATGGCATCGTCGAGCAGGACGTAGTCGAGGTGCCACAGGTCCGCATTGCCGCCGAGTGCACCGTTGTTGCGGAACCGAAACTGGAACCCGCCGAAGAGGTGAATTTGCTGGTCCACCGGCACGAAATGCCGCTCAAAGGTGGTGGTGGGCGCAATATCCGTGGACCACACCTCGGTCCAAAACTCCTCTCCCGTCACCCCGTCCACCCCCCGAAACTCCAGCACGATCCGGTCCTCGCCCGGCTCCGGGGCGTTTCCGCGTCCCCCGGCCTGCAGGTGGAAGACGAGGTGGATGTTCGATTCCGCGGTGTAGCCGTTGAGGTTGATGACCCGTGAAGTCAGGGTATCCGCCCATCCCGTGGATGCATCGAAGCTGTAGGGGTAGCCGTCTGAACGCAGACCGTCCAGGGTGGCCACTCCGATGGTAGGGGCGTCTAACGAAAATGTGGTCGTGATTCGAGCGGATGCGTCATCCCAGCGGCGGAAAGGCTCGAACTCCACACCCGCCCCTGGAAGCGACGGTGTCGAGAAGTCGTCAAAGAAGGGCAATGAGAGGGCACCGCCGCGGTCGGCGTCGGAAGGCAAACGCCCCGGAGCACTCACCGGGACAGCCCACAGATCATGTTCGACTTCACCCGGTTGGGCGAGCACAGCGCAGGGCGCGCAGACGAGCATCCCCCCTAGCACACATCCCTTCACCACCGCGAGTCGCTTGTTCATTCCTGTCCTGTTCCATTCCACTCCTCCGGGAGTCCGAGTTCCACATCGACTTCTGTCCCGGCAGGCACCTCGCTGCCACCGCCTGAAGCCACGTCAAAACGTACCACACGCAGATTTGTTGTGTCACCGCCTGCCGCGGTTGCGCGCGATGTGAGCGACACGAGTACGATGGCCAGCCGTCCTTGGA
>JBMTYE010000201.1:0-3677 GCA_049454255.1 Flavobacteriales bacterium | reverse complement strand
TCGTAATCGATGGCATACAGGACTCCACCGAAGTCGAGAATCAATGCCTCGGAGGGCATCATGTTCAGGGGATCCGGCGCACCCAAGCCCCTGTAAAACCAGCTTCCTCCGCAGCGGCCAGGCCTACTTCCGCGGCAGCGGCATCCGCGTAGCCGCCCCAGACCACGAGCGTGAGCCCGTCGGAACGAAGTGCCGTGCGGGTAGGGTGACCCGCGTGTTCGAGGCGGGCGGCGAGGCGGGTTGCGTTCGCGGTTTGGGCGAAGGCCCCGATCACGACCTCAAAGGCATCAGCAGTAGCTACACGGGGAGCTTCTTCCGCGGCGGGTGGGGCTGCAGGTGCTTCGGTAACAGGGGCCGAAGGCGAACGCACTATGCGCACCCCCGCGGACGACACTCGCTCACTGCGGAAATGGAAGCGCAGCTCGGCGGCATCCGGGGCCCATGCGTCCGCATAAACAGCTTCCGTGCTCGGGGACGGCAAGGTCAGCGCCTCGACCGAAAACCGCGGGATGTAGGACGAGACGGCGTCCGCAGGGGCTACCGTCCAACCGAACTGCTCCCCAGATGCGCCCGAGCTCAGCCACAAAGCACCGCCTACAGTTGCGGGAAGCGCGAGCACCGCCGCTGCACGAAGGAGTCGACGGCGGAACGGAACGACCGGGACCTCCGGTGCAGAAGGCTCCTCATGAGGCACAACGGTGGTTTCGACAAGCTTGAGCTGGGGAACGAGTGGCGCAAGGGGGAGACGCTGCAACCCGTACGACCGCAAGACCCACTCCAGCTCGGCATCTGAAACGAAACGCACAATCCCTTCCTCGCGGTACAGGCGCCCTACGCCTTCCAGGACTACGGTGCCACCAGCAGTCAGCTCCCGGCGCATCGTCTCCGCTTCACCTTCCACGGCAGCCAGAGCAGCTGCATACGACATGCCCGCGTGCACCGCAAGGGCATGGGCAAGGACGCCGTCATTGTGGATGAGGCGCGGATTGAAAACCACCTCGCGAGCTGGGGGGTGGAGCACCTGAGCATCCCGCTCGTAACGCGCTGGGACAGCGTGCAACACAAATCCGCCCAAACCAGGCACGACCACACAGTCGTGGTCCAGAAATAGCCGACGAAGTTGCAGGGCGATGAACCGCATGGGGACGAATGTACGTCCTGGCTAGCGCGTCAGCAACACCGTGCCCTCACGAAGCTGCGGACCTTCCCGCAGCCGGTGCACCATCCGCCACACGTACAGGCCGTCTGCAGCAAAGTGGGAGCCCCCGTCGACATCGCCGATCCACGGGACCGCAGGGTCCTCTGTAAAGAAGACCCGTTCGCCCCACCGGTCAAAGATCTCCAGTCGGAAATCGCGGGGATCCACCCCTTCTACGCGGAACGCGTCGTTGATGCCGTCGTTGTTCGGGGTGAAGGCGTTCGGGACGTAAACTGGGTAGAACACATCGACGAACACGCTGTCCCGGCCCACGCACCCGATGCCTGAAACCGCGTGCAGCACGTACCAGCCCGGTTCGATGGAAAGGACCTCCGGCGTTTCGCAGTAACTGCACGACAGCAGCTCAGCCGGCGTCCACCACAACGAATCCGTTTCTGCCGAGCCGAAGAGCCGGATCCGCTCGCCGTAGTCGATGCGCCGGACCTCCGGACCCGCCTCGACCCACGGCGGTTGCAGGACCTGCACCGTTACCTGGTCGCTGGCGACGCAGCCGTGTTCGTCCGTGACAAACACCGTGAAGGTGGTGGTTTCCACGGGGAAGACCGAAGTGGTTTGGGCGGCCGGTGAGGCCGCAAGCGCCTGCGGGTGCCAACTCCACGCGACCCCGTCGGAGGCCGAAATCTGCGTCGCGGATCCCCGGCAGATGTCGTCGCCGGCCGTCGCGGAAGCGCTCGGGGTGACAACCTCGATTTCAATTGTGTCCGTCCCTGTGCCACAGGCGTTTGCAATCGTAGCCACGTAGGTCGTCGACACCGCCGGCGTCGCGTAAGGCTGCTGCAACCACACGTTGTTCAAGCCCGTGGAGGGGGACCAAAGCCAGGATTCCCCCTCCCCCGCCTGCAGGGTCATCCCCTGCCCGATGCACAGGTGCTGGACCGGCCACGTCGTGCCTCCGGGCAGACCTTGCGCGACATACAGCGTCACCTCCTCCTCCGCCACACACCCCTCCGGCGACAGCAGGGTCGCAACGTACGTCGTGGTCGACGCAGGCGACGCCGTCGTCACCGCCGACGCCGGACTGCCCAATCCGGTGACCGGCGACCACGTCACCGACGCCCCTCCCGTCGCCTCCAGCGTCACCACATCGCCGGCGCACATCGGCAGGTCTTGCGTCACCGACGTCTCCATCTCGACCACCACGACCGTGACTGCCGCCGACCCGTCGCCGCAAACGTTCGATTCCGTCACCGTGTAGGTCGTGGTTTCTATCGGGGTCGCCACGGGCGAGGCGCCGGAGGTCGTGCTCAAGGTCGGATGGGGCGACCACTGCAAGCCCCCGTCGCCCGAGGACTCCCAGGCCTGCAGCGTCACGGAGGCGCCTGGGCAGATGGGCGCCACGGCGTCGACTGTGGGAGTGGGGAGCGAGGCGATGGTCAGGGTCGCGAAGGCCGTGTCGGGCGTGAGGCAACCCTCCGTCCCGGCCGCACTGGACACCACGAGCATCACGTCCCACTGACCGGGCTGGTTGAAGGTGTGTACCGGATTTTCCGTCGAACTCGTTTCGAGGTCGCCGAAGGTCCAGGAGTAGATTGAGCCCCCTATGGACGTGTTGACGAATTGGACCGGCTCGCCCGGGCAGAGGATGGGGGGAGCTTCGATGTCGATGTCGGCGATGAGTGCACCGAGGGTGAATTTGAAAACCCCGAGGTTGCAGTTTGTCGAGAGGTTCACCTCGCTGACCGCCCCGTCCGTGACCGGGAAGTCATCGTATCCGCCACAGCCCGCGCACACCGCTTGGTAGACCGTTCCGTTCTTGTCGAAGCGCGACGTGCCTCCGTCGACATGCTCGTTCGAAAAGGGGCCGCCGAGGAAGGTGCCGTAAGTCAGTGCCGTCGCGTCCGGCGCCAGGATGCCGAGCCAAAAATCACTCCCGTCCGTCGACGCATCGACATCCGGCTGTCCCGGCGTGACCGGCATTCCGGACGTGGTCGAGGTCGTCGCATAGGCCGAGTTGAACGCGTTCGTGTCGCCGCCCCAGCCGCACAGATAGATCTCACCGCAGTCGCTGACGAGAAACGCCGTGGGACTGATGTCCACGCCGGTCGGGATGTTTGCCCCCACGCGGGTCACAAATTCCGTGGCCGACAGGTCCGGCGCGAAGCGCACGATGAACGAGCTGCCGTTCGGATTTGCAGCGTAGGTTCCTGATCCAGAGATGTTTATCGATCCGGTCGTTTGACCGCACAGGTAGGGGCGGTTGTCGGTATCCACCTGGACGAGGTACGCCTGGTCGTACGCGCTCGACCCGAAGAACGTCGCATCGGCCACCGACCACCCGCTGCCTCCACCGCCCACGTCCAGGCGGACCAAAAAAGCATCCACCACCCCGTTGAAACTCCCGTCGAATCCCCCAGTCGTGCTGATGAAGTCGCTGCTTTGGGTCCCGCCCGCGACGTAGGCGCGGACGGGCCCCTCCGGCGCAAAGGCAATCGCATATGCCGCATCGTCAGAGCTCCCC
>JBMTYE010000200.1:0-3688 GCA_049454255.1 Flavobacteriales bacterium | reverse complement strand
TAGCTTTCACAAGAGTGTTTGTCACCGTACCAGGGCAGTATTCATTTGAAGGCAAAATGGAATTTGATCCAGGAGGACTCGCGATAACCTTATTCACCTTGCTCTCTTCCCTTGCATCATGGGCCTGCTTAAGAGTAATCAGTAACATTTCGGAGTCTTTAAAGCAGCTCATTGGCAAAGAATGAACCTTTAGGCCTGACGAAGATTTGGTCGAAGTAATCTAAAGCACGACTAGGATTCTGAATTTAGAAACCTCATGATTTGAGTTTGTTGAATTGAGAGAGTGAGGGAGGACAAGGGTGAGGGTGAGGGTGGTGTACTTTCGGGGCATGGAACGGGATGCACGGATCTACGTGGCGGGACACGGCGGGATGGTCGGGTCGGCGCTGGTGCGGCTTCTGAAGGCCCAAGGGTACACGGATGTGGTGGTGCGCAGCAGCAAGGAGCTGGATTTGCGCGATGCGGCGGCGGTGGAGGCGTTCTATGCGTCGGAGAAGCCTGATTACGTGTTCGTTGCGGCGGCGAAGGTGGGGGGAATTTGGGCGAATGCGACCTATCCGGCAGAATTCCTCCGGGACAATTTGGCCATCGAACTCAATGTGATCCATGGCGCGCACGTGCACGGCGTGCGGAAGCTGCTGTTCCTCGGGTCCAGCTGCATTTATCCCAAATTCGCCGAACAGCCCATCCGCGAAGAGGCGCTGCTCACCGGGGCGCTCGAGCCCACGAACGAGCCGTATGCGCTGGCAAAGATTGCGGGTATCCACCTCTGCACGACCTACCGGCGGCAGTACGGCTCGAATTTTATCAGCGCGATGCCCACGAACCTGTACGGGCCGGGCGACTCCTACGACCTGGCAAACAGCCACGTGCTGCCCGCGCTGCTCCGCAAGGTGCACACCGCGCACGTGACCGGCGCGGGCGAGGTCGAGGTGTGGGGGACGGGGACGCCGCGCCGCGAGTTCCTGCACGTGGACGACCTCGCCGAGGCGTGCCTGCACCTGATGCTGCACTACGACGGCGCCGAGTGGGTGAACGTGGGCACGGGAGAGGATTTGAGCATCAAGAAGTTAGCCGAGATGATTTGCGGCGTGGTGGGGTACGCGGGGCGGCTGGTTTGGGACACCTCGAAGCCGGACGGAACGCCGCGCAAACTGCTCGATGTCAGCCGCATCCACGGGCTCGGGTGGCACCACCGCATCGCCCTGGAAGACGGCATCGCGCAGGTCTACGCCGAAGCCCGAAGCCAGTTCTGATGTCCGCCCGCCGCGGTCGCGCTGCCTGGCTTGTCGCGGCGGTGGCCGGGGCCCCTTCCCTCCTGGCTGTGCCTGCGGTTCCGGACAGCACGGACCGGATGGCGCTCGACTTTTCTGGGCCGTCGGGGCGGGTCGGCGTCGATCCGGTGGTGCAGGTGCTGGCCGGGACGGCGGGCGCGGAGACGTGGTGGGACAACTGCCGCGGGGCGCGGTTCGAGGCGGAACTCGACGGCGTTTGGGCGTTTTCTGGGGAGCTGCTCGAGCGGCAAGGGGTGGGCGATCCGCGGCTGGAGCCGTGGCTGGAACAGGGGGTGTTGCCGGCCGGGGGCCGGCCCAAACGCACCGACGACCAGGGCTTCGACCTCGCGCGAGCCACCGCCGCCGCCACGTACCGCCGCGGCGGATTCCAGGCCGAGGTCGGCTACGGCGCGCCGCACGTGGGACCGGGGATGCGGTCGGTGCTGCTCTCCCGCGATGCGGCGCCGGCGCCGTATGCGCGGGCAGCCCACGGGGGTGCCCGCGGCTACGGGGCGGTGTCCGCGCTGCAGTGGACGGCGGCGGACCGGCTCGGACCGGGATCGACGGCGGAGCCGCCCTACCGCTGGGCACGGACCGGGGTCGCCGAGGCCGGGTTGGCCCGGGACCGTTTCGCGGCCACCGCCCTGGTCGCGGCGACGCAGAGCGGGCTCCCGGATCGGGCGGCGCCCCTGCGGGCCTGGGGCGGACTGACCGCCGAAGTCCGCGGCGGCGGCCCCGCAGCGCGCTGGACGGCCTACCTCGTGACCGCCGTCGGCAGCGACGGCGCCCGCCGCCCCACCGGCTACGGCACGCTCATCGGCGTCCGCGCGGCCGGCCCGCGCGGGCGCGCGGCGACCGAAGTGCACATCGCCCGGGCGGCCCGGGCCGGCCTCGACCACGCCGGCCTCCCCGTGGGCCTGCTGCGGCCCGCCGCCACGGACGGCACCGGCGCCCTCGCCGTCGTCGCCGTGACCCCCGTCCCGCGACTGCGGCTGGAGGCGGCCGGGAGCTGGTATCCCGAGCTCCGGCACGCCGTGGTCGAGGCGGGCTGGAGCTTCCGCAAGCCGTGGCGGTGGGAGGCCGTCGCCGGAGCGGGGTGGGCAGACGGGTGGGCATTCCACGTCGGAACCGTGGCCGGCGTGGACCGGGCGGCGTGGGGACTGGGCTGTGGAAAACCTGCGCGGCGGTGGGACGAAATTCCGGGGGGCCGACCCTAATTTGGCCCGTATGGGCGCCCTCGCCACCACCTCTCTGATCGCGCTTGTGCTCGTGGCCGTTACGATGCCCGCGCTCATCCGCGTGGCGCGGCTCAAGCGGCTGGTGGACGAGCCGGGCGACCTGCGCAAGCTCCACGCGCGCAGCATCCCGACGGTGGGCGGCGTGTCGGTGCACCTCGGCTGGGCGGTGGCGGCGTTGGTCGGGCTCGGTTTTTTTGCAGAACCCGGCGGAGAGCGCGGCGATCACCTGCACCTCCTGGCGGGCGCGATCATCCTGTTTTTCATCGGTTTGAAGGACGACATCGTCGGCCTCTCTCCGGCCAAAAAACTCCTGGTCCAGCTCGCCGTCGGCTTCCTCGTCGTGGTCATCGGCGGCTTCCGCATCCCCACCTTCGGCGGTCTCTTCGGGATCGGCGACCTCCCCGAACCGGTCGCCATCGCCTTCTCGCTCTTCGTCTACATCGTCCTGGTGAACGCCTTCAACCTGATCGACGGCATCGACGGTTTGGCCGGTGGCTACGGGCTGATTGCCATGACCGGCTTCGCGGTGTGGTTCACGGAAGCCGGAAACCTCCCCGCAGCGCTGACGGCGGCAGCCACCGCGGGCGCCTGCGCGGGCTTTCTCGTCTTCAACTTCGCTCCTGCCCGCATCTTCCTGGGCGACTGCGGCTCCCTGCCGCTGGGCCTCCTGGTCTACGCGCTCACGGCCCAACTCATCGCCACCCCCACCGGCGACCTCCCCTGCACCTGGCCCGACGTCGCGCCGCCCCTCGTCGCGATGGGCCTCACCGCCTACCCGCTCCTCGACACCCTACGCGTCTTCGGTCTGCGCACCTTCCGCGGCGTTTCGCCCTTCTCGCCCGACCGCAACCACCTGCACCACCGCATCGTGCTGCTCGGCTGGGGCCACGGCGCCGCTGCCCTGCTCGTCTACGCCTATTCCCTGCTGTTTGCCGTGCTGCCGGTGGCCCTGGCTGCTGTTTGGCCTGCCGCCGACCCCACGGTGCACTTCGCCGTGCTGCTCGTGGCCGCCTATGGTCTGTTCTTCCCGGTGCTGCGGCGCACGCGCTTCGCGCACGGGCGGGTGGAGGTGGGGATGAGATGAGGACGAGATTGAGGATGAGAACGGGTGCGGCTGCGCCGCACAGAACAAGAACGAGAACGAGGACGGGCGGCGCGTGGCGCCGCAGTTTTAGT
>JBMTYE010000199.1:0-3699 GCA_049454255.1 Flavobacteriales bacterium | reverse complement strand
GTTACGTTTCCGAGCACCTGCACCTCATCACCGACCGCTGCCCCTGTGCCGATGCACCAAATGGCCGAATATGCGCCCGTGCCGTCTTGGATGACATACGAGGCCGCGTTTGAAAGTGCACTATTCGGGGCGAAAACAGCAGTCACAACACCTGTGGTCCGGGCTTGGCCGGTGAGGTTGGTGCTGTGGATTTCTTGGATCGTAAGGTTCGGGATGTAAAAGCACGTACCGTTGTCGAATGTGGCGGCAGAGTTGTAGTTCTCAGCGAAGGGATCTGTGCAGCCCCCTGAGGTGCCGGCGCAACCGCCGTCGAAGGTGTGAGCACCGAGGTTCGTCCAGTCGTTCGTAGGCAGTACCACCCACTCCGAGTCGAATTCGTTCGTTCCCGCTGAAGCCGTCCAGTTGCCAGCGTTACCCACGAGAACATTTGATTTCCGGACGAGGGTCCGGTCCACGGTTCCGTTGGAGTCGCCAGCGACAGGCCAGCTGGTGCCCGGATCCAGCCCGAGCGCACCGATTTGGTCAATCAACGTCGTATCCCCATCGATGACAGAAACGAGCACGAACGCATCGTCCCCATTCGATAGGAAGCTGTACGTCATGTCCGCTAACGCCAAAATCGTCGGATCGGCGGTCGGATGCGCGACGATAAAGGTCTCACCCGGATTCAGAACCGCAGTGATGGGGAAGGTAAACGTCCAGAAATCCACCACATCTGTCAACGTCGTAGCATCTGGATCGTCACAACCGTTGCTGCAGTTACCCAATGTGTACTGGCTCAGGTAAATCGGTGCAGAAGTCGGGTTAAAGATTTCCAAGTACTTGTTATTGCTCGTGCCTTCGCCGTACTCAGAGAAGAAAATCGTGCATTCAGCCCCCGGAACTTCGCAGAGACCATTGTCGATGTCCGCCTCAGGGTTGTAATTGTCCGCTGCGGGGTTCGTGCATCCATAGAGCTGAGCGTCTGCCTCCGAACGGGGCTGAACCTTGAAATTGCTGAAGGTGAAGTCGAGGGGACCCGTGACTTGCCACTGAGATCCTGCTACCACCGCGCCGGTAAGCAGCGCGTTGTATCCACGGTCGTCCACGCGAAGGGCACCGGAACCATCGTCGAGGCTCCATTCGTTATTGCCCAGGGACGCATTCGCTACCGATCCTGTGACCCGCACGAGGACGCCTTCCCACTGCTCTGCTGCGGCAGCCGCTGTTGTGAGCACCTCGGGAGCAGGAACCGGGGCAGAAACTGCAGTAACCACAACCGACGGCGAGGTCAGCTCAGTAAGACCGAAGTACTCAGTCACTACCCCAGTGACTTCTACCGCGTTACCCACAGTCAGCGGGACATTCGAGCCGAAGACCCAAATGCCGGAATTCGGGCCGGTTCCGTCTTGGATCGTCGCGAGCGAACCGAAAACACCCGTCACCACACCTTCAACGACCACCGTAGCACCTGCAGCGACTGACCCCGTTTGAATAGCTGAAATTTCCGTGAGCGTCACGGGCAAGCACGATCCGTTGTCCCAATCTGCAGCGGGGTTGTAGTTCGGCGCAGCTGGAGTTGTGCATCCACCTGTACCGACCGTGATGGTTCCGGTCATGCCAGCGACCACGTCCGAAGCAATTCCAGAATCGTACGTGTAGGGACCAGCAACCGTGAACGTGTGGGATCCGATGCAAACGGCTCCCGATGTCGCCGTAACGGCCGGGAAGCTGAACGATGCCGGGTTGCCAAACGAAACCCCAGTCGACGCATTTGCATCGAAATTCACACCATGCGTTCCGCCCGTGTTCACGAATACCACGGTCGCACCTTCTGCGATGTCAAGAGCTGCAGGAGAGAACGCGAAGTCGCTCGCGTTTACCACAGTTCCCGGGACATTGCAGGCATTTCCGAAGTCGCACGTTCCGTCGTCTACTGTTGCAGCTGGGTTGTAGTTCAGCGCCAAGGCATTCGTGCAGCCCGGCACAGGCCCTCCACAGCTTCCTGTAAAGGTGTGCGCACCGGCATAGGTGAAGGTGTCTTGGTTGTAGACAATCCACTCTGAATTGTCCGAGTTCGTTCCTGCAGATTCCGTCCACACCGTGCTGCCGTTGTTTACCGTCGGTTTCCGGACGAGGGTCTTGTTGAGGGTTCCCGTCACTGTTCCGGCTACATCCCAACCGGTCCCTGGATCCGTCCCTACGACTCCGATAATGTCCAACTGGGTTCCATCGGGGCTGAAGAGGACGATCGCGTCATCCCCATTGTAGTTCGCAACCGTGTTGTTCAACACATCTGCAACCGCCAGGATAGCCGCGTTAGAAGCGGTGTTCGAAATGATGAAAACGTCACCAGCAGCCAGGGTGCCTGACATGGTGTAAGCCGTTGTCGATGTTGCAACACCGTTCGCAAAAAGCTGCACCTTGTACCCCGTCAAATCAACGGGACCAGACGTGGGATTGTAGATTTCAAGCCATTTGTTGTTGCTCGAGCCTTCCCCGTATTCCGAGAAGAACAGCGTGCACTGCGCAGTACTGAGCGTTGCGCTCAAAAGTAGAGCTCCGACGAAGGCCCAAGAGAAGAATTTCATGGTCGCGGCGTTTGGTTTTGCGGGCGAAAGATAGGGCCTGAGGCCTGGGGAACAGCGTATTTAGACGAAAATTCGTCGGCATTTAACCACAAAATAACACGGCTTTATCACATTACACTCCCGAAAACAGGTCGGGCGGGCCGGAGCGGAAGGTGCGCCGGTGATGCGGCGAGGGGCCGAACTCGGCAAGCGCGCGGCGGTGGTGGGGGGTGGGGTAGCCGACGTTGCGGTCCCAGCCGTAGTGGGGGAAGTCGGCGTGAAGGTCGCGCATGAGGGCGTCCCGGTGGGTCTTAGCGAGGATGCTGGCGGCCGCGATGCAGGCGTACCGTCCGTCTCCCCCGATGTAGCAGGTGTGGTCGGGAAGGCCCGGTGCCGTGCGGAAGCGGTTGCCGTCGATGAGCAGGTGGTCCGGACGGACGGCCAAACCGACTACGGCCGCGCGCATCGCGGCGAAGGACGCCTCGAGGATGTTGATGCGGTCGATTTCTTCCGGTCCGACCACGGCAACACTCCAGGCGATGGCTTCGGACTCGATGCGGAGGCGGAGGCGTTCCCGGGCCGCCTCGTTGAGTTTCTTGCTGTCGTCCAGTCCGGCAGCGTGAATCCAATCGTTTGCGGTTTGGGGAGCGACGAGAACGGCGGCGGCGACCACCGGTCCGGCCAAGCAGCCCCGACCCGCCTCATCACAGCCCGCTTCGAGGCGGCCTTCGACGGCAAACGCCGCCGGTCCCGGTCGCTCAACGCCCATCGCCCACCCCTCCTGAGGCCACCACCGCCTCCCACAAGAGGCCGGCCGACCTGTCCCACGAAAAGTCCGCTGCCCGCCGCAATCCCGCCGTCACTGCCGCCGCCCTGTGCGCCGGCTCACGCTCCAGCCGCAGCATTGCCTCCGCCACCGCCTCAGCCGCCCCCGGCGCAGTCGGATCCACCAGAGCCGCCGCCGCCCCGCCGCACACTTCCGGAACAGCGGTCAGCGACGACGCGATGACCGGCGTGCCCGCGGCAAACGCCTCCACCACCGGAACGCCGAACCCCTCGAAAAACGGCAAGAACACGAGCGCCTCAGCCGCCCCCATCACCACCGCAAGGTCCGGCCCCCCCCCCCCCCCCCCCCCCCACCCCCCCCCCC
>JBMTYE010000198.1:0-3726 GCA_049454255.1 Flavobacteriales bacterium | reverse complement strand
CCCCATCAAGACGGATCAAAGTGTGGATATCGAATTCCTTTCTCGCCAAACTCCGGGTTTCAGCGGGGCAGACATCGCAAACGTCTGCAACGAAGCCGCCCTGTTTGCAGCGCGCAAGGGACGTGACCAGGTCACCCACCAGGACTTCCTCGATGCGGTGGACCGCATCATAGGCGGGTTAGAGAAACGCTCAAAAATCATTTCGGCCGACGAAAAGCGCACGATTGCCTTCCACGAAGCGGGTCATGCGGTGGTGAGTTGGCTTGTAGAACACGCTTCTCCGTTGGTGAAGGTGAGCATCGTGCCTCGGGGCCAGTCCCTGGGTGCAGCCTGGTATCTGCCCGAGGAGCGTCAGATCACAACCACGGAGCAGATCTTTGACGAAATGTGCGCCGCACTCGGAGGGCGTGCCGCGGAAGATTTGGTGTTCGGAAAGATTTCCACCGGGGCATTGAGCGATTTGGAAAAGGTGACCAAACAAGCCTATGCCATGGTCACAATCTACGGGCTGAACAAGCGATTAGGCAACATCAGCTACTACGATAGCCGGGGCGAACAGAGCTTCACTAAACCGTACAGCGAGGAAACTGCGCGAATCATCGACGAGGAGGTGGGCAAACTCATCGAATCGGCCTACGAACGCGCAAAAAACCTGCTGGACGACAACCAGGAGAAGCTTACTGTGCTGGCGGACGCGCTCCTGACGAATGAGGTGATTTTCAAGGAAGACGTTGAGCGCATCCTCGGTCCGCGCCCCTTCGCGCCCCGACAGGAAGCGATCGCTCCGGAACCTGCGCCCGTGGCCCCGGCTGCTTCGGACGAGTCGACTGCAGCGATTTCCACTGAATCCGTACCTGCCGACGGAACAACGGAGTCCGCTCCGACAGCACCCGAAACCCCTGCGGATGCCTGAGTTGCTGCGCCGTTCCTTGACCGGTGCTGTGTTTGCTGTAGTGGTCCTGGGAGCGGTATGGATGCATCCGCTGACGAATGCGGCGCTTTGGGCGCTGGTCGGTGTGCTGTGCTACCTCGAGTGGCGTCGAGCCGGGTCGTATCCGTTTTCCACCCACGTGCTGGTCGCGGCCTGGTTGGCAGCCTGCGCGGCGTCGATGGGCTGGGCGGCGTGGGACGGGGATGCTGGATACGATGCCCGTGCGGTGACCGGGTGGATCCTGATGGTCTGGGCAAACGACACGTTTGCGTATTTGACCGGGCGGATGTGGGGGCGGCACAAGCTGATGCCGGCGGTCTCACCGGGGAAAACGTGGGAGGGCTTTGCGGGCGGACTCATCGGTTCGGGCGTGGTGGCTGCGGCGGTGTTCGGCCCTGCGGAAATCGGGGCGGGTGTAGCCGTTGCCGTGCTCGCGACGGCCGGAGATTTGACGGAAAGTGCGTGGAAGCGCCGGCACGGTTTGAAGGACTCGGGGTCGCTGCTTCCCGGACACGGGGGAGCGATGGACCGGTTTGACGGATTCGTTTATGTCGCACCGGCGTTTGCGGTGTGGAATGCATTCTTGTATTGATGATGAAGTTCCATCGAGAAGGCCGGATGACGGCGGTTTGGGCACTCGGGGTAGGGGTGCCGCTGGTTGCGGCAGCGTGGATGTGGTGGCCGCTGGTTGCAGCGGTGGCGGTTTCGGTCGTAGTGCTGGCGGTTTGGGGCCTGCTGGCGAACTTCTTCCGCATGCCGCACAGGGGGATCGGGGCCCCGGGGGACGATGCGGCGGTGCTGTGCCCTAGCGACGGCAAGGTGGTGGTCATCGAGGTGGTCGAGGAACCGGAGTGGTTCAAGGACAAGCGGCTTCAGGTCAGCATATTTATGTCCCCGCTTAACGTGCATGCGCAGTGGGCGCCGGTGCCTGGCAAGGTGCTCGCTGCTCGCCACCATCCGGGGGCCTATCTCGTGGCGTGGCATCCGAAAAGCAGCACGGACAACGAGCGGACGACCCACGTCATCGAAGGTCCGCGCGGTCCGGTGCTATTCCGTCAGGTGGCAGGAGCACTTGCTCGCCGGATTTGCTGGTATCTGAATGAAAATCAGAACGTAGGGCAGGGAGAGGAGGTCGGATTCATCAAGTTTGGGTCGCGTGTGGATGTGTTTTTGCCGCTCGATGCACAGGTGGAGGTGAGTATAGGCCAAACCGTTCGCGGCCGCGAAACGGTCCTCGCCCGGTTGCGCTGACCCGCGAAGGGTTGCGCGGCAGGGTTCTGTGGGCTACATTGCCGCATCAACCCTGTTCGAATGAAGCATGTTACCCTCACTGCGGCAGCCTTTGCTGCTGCGTTCGGTGCGTTTGCCCAGCAGGCCCCGACGGGCGCCGGTGCGCTCGGGCTCCGCGATGTTCCACAAATTCCCGCTGAAATGCGCGTACCCCAAGTGCGGCCGCGCTTCGCTGTCAGCGATTTAAGCGAGCGGCCTGCACTTCCGTTGAACGCCACTACGGTGGGCGAGCACGACCACTACTCCGCGCGTGAAATCGTTATCGAGCGCGCAATCATCGGTGTGACTCAGTACGACTTGCAGTCGAATGCTGCCATCGACGACCGGGTTGCTGGTTCCGGCGACGCCGTCTCAACCGCGTGGACGATGAGCTTGGAGTTGACTCCGTTCGCAGACCGAGGTACCGGACACAACTTCTGGGACGGTTCAGCGTGGGGAGACCAGCCCTACGAGCGCATCGAGACCATCCGGGTCGGTTGGCCCTCGATCTGCCGCCTCGGCAACGGGAACGACGCCGTGGCCGCTCACCAAGCAACCGGGCCGCTGGTATTCAATACCCGTGCAGCAGGTTCTGGCGCATGGACCGAGAGCAATGTCACATCTGAGCTGGAGTCGCCACCCCTTTGGCCGCGCATGGCCGCAGGCGGCGCGGACGGTAACACCTTGCATATCATCGCGGTAAGTACTCCCGTGGCAAACGGCGGTGTGGCGATTGACGGCCAAGACGGTGCGCTCCTGTACTACCGCTCGCAGGACGGCGGTGCCACGTGGGACATTGTTGACCACCGCTTCCCGGAGCTGGATTCTTCTCATTTCGTGGGATTTAGCGGCGATGTCTACGCCATCCACGCCAGCGGAAATACGGTGGCATTTGCCGTGTTCAATGACTTTTCAGACTCGTTCGTGATGGCGAGTGAGGATAACGGGGACACTTGGACCTATATGGCGGTAGTCGACTTCCCTGTGGACCTGTACGTCGTGGATGCCGGCTTGCCGGAAACCGGCGAGGACTGGGACGAGGACGGCATCTTCGCCGAATTCTACAACACGGACGGTGCCGGGGACATCCACGTGGATGCAAACGGACAAGTGCATGTGGTGTATGGCGCGATGTACTATGCAGACACCGATCTCACGGACGGCAACTTCAGTTATTACCCGGGGGTGAACGGTCTGCAGTACTGGACACCGGCCTTCGGTGCGGACAGCAGCATCACCATCGCGTATGCGTACGACATCGATGCGTCTGCGACGTTAGATCTCGAGGATGAAATCGCGGCGTATTTTGTGAATTTGGCGGGTCTGCCAAGCGTTGCGTCGGGAGCGAACGGTGAGCTCTACGTGTCCTACTCCGCGATCATGGAGAACTACAGCACGGGGGTCCAAAACTACCGCCACCTCTACATGGTGAAGTCAACCGACAACGGGGCCACCTGGAACAGCGACGCTGCATGCGATCTCACACCAGACGTGGATTTCGACGGCTACGAGGCGGTCTTCGGCAG
>JBMTYE010000197.1:0-3782 GCA_049454255.1 Flavobacteriales bacterium | reverse complement strand
TACATGATCAAGCTGAGCCACATGGTCGACGACAAGATGCACGCTCGTTCCATCGGGCCGTACTCGCTCATCACCCAGCAGCCGCTCGGCGGTAAGGCCCAGTTCGGTGGCCAGCGTTTCGGGGAGATGGAAGTGTGGGCGTTGGAGGCGTTTGGCGCAGCGAACATCCTGCAGGAGATCCTAACGGTCAAATCCGACGACGTCATGGGCCGCGCGAAGGCATACGAGGCCATCGTCAAGGGCGACGTTATGCCCACCCCGGGCATTCCCGAGTCGTTCAATGTGTTGCTCCACGAGCTTCGTGGTCTCGGCCTTACCATTTCACTTGATTGATTCACCGATAGCGAGCCATGCAAACAAATAAGACCCCCAAGCAGCTGTCCAGCGAGTTCAATACAATCACGATTTCGCTGGCTTCCCCGGAGGAAATTCTGAGTGAGTCGTTCGGTGAAGTGCTCAAGCCGGAAACCATCAACTACCGGACGTACAAGCCGGAGCGCGATGGGTTGTTCTGCGAGCGCATCTTCGGTCCGGTCAAGGACTTCGAATGCCATTGCGGCAAGTACAAGCGCATCCGCTACAAGGGCATTATCTGCGACCGGTGCGGTGTGGAAGTGACGGAAAAGAAGGTGCGCCGCGAGCGGATGGGCCACATCCAGTTGGTGGTGCCTGTGGCGCACATTTGGTACTTCAAGAGCCTGCCGAACAAAATCGGCTACCTCTTGGGTATGCCGTCGAAGCGCCTCGACCAAATCATCTACTACGAGCGGTATGTCGTCATCCAGCCGGGCATCGCGAAGGGCCCGACGGGGAATTCGATGGAGGTCTATGACTTCCTGACGGAGGAGGAATACCTCGACGTGCTCGACAGCCTGCCGAAGGAGAACCAGTACCTCGACGACCGCGATCCGAACAAGTTCATCGCGAAGATGGGTGCGGACGCGCTGTACGACTTGCTCGCAAACCTCGATCTCGACGAGTTGTCGTATGATCTGCGTAACCGGGCGAACATCGAGACGTCGCAGCAGCGGAAGACGGAAGCGTTGAAGCGTCTGCAGGTGGTGGAAGCGTTCCGCGAATCGAAGGACCGCATCGTGAACAAGCCGGAATGGATGGTGGTGAAGGTGGTGCCGGTGATTCCGCCAGAACTGCGTCCGCTTGTGCCGCTCGACGGTGGCCGGTTTGCGACGTCGGACTTGAATGACCTATACCGTCGGGTGATTATTCGGAACAACCGCCTCAAGCGTTTGGTCGAAATCAAAGCCCCAGAGGTCATCCTGCGCAACGAAAAGCGGATGCTGCAGGAGGCAGTCGACAGCCTGTTCGACAATAGCCGGAAGGCAAGCGCGGTGAAAACCGAGAGCAACCGTCCGCTGAAGTCTCTCTCGGACAGCCTGAAAGGAAAGCAAGGTCGGTTCCGCCAGAACCTGCTCGGAAAGCGGGTCGATTACTCGGCGCGTTCGGTCATTGTGGTAGGTCCAGACCTGAAGTTGCACGAATGCGGCCTGCCGAAGAACATGGCGGCGGAGCTGTACAAGCCGTTCATCATCCGAAAGCTCATCGAGCGCGGCATCGTCAAGACGGTGAAGAGCGCGAAGAAAATCGTCGACGCGAAGGATCCGGTGGTGTGGGACATCCTGGAAAACGTGATGAAGGGTCACCCGGTCCTGTTGAACCGGGCACCTACGCTTCACCGTTTGGGCATCCAGGCCTTCCAGCCGAAGCTAATTGAAGGCAAGGCCATCCAGCTGCACCCGCTCTCCTGCACGGCATTCAACGCCGACTTTGACGGCGACCAAATGGCCGTCCACCTCCCGCTCGGCAGCGCGGCCATCCTCGAGGCGCAGCTGTTGATGCTGGCGTCGCACAACATCTTGAACCCGGCGAACGGAGCGCCCATCGCGGTCCCGTCGCAGGACATGGTCCTCGGCCTGTACTATATCACGAAGGTCCGCAAGTCGACCCCGGAAGTGCCGGTAAAGGGCGAGGGCATGGTGTGTTATTCGCCTGAGGAAGTGAGGATTGCGTACCAAGAGGGCCGTCTCGATCTCCACGCATCCATCAAGATGCGCTTCACGGACATCGAAGGTGAAACCTCGCTAATTGAAACGACCTGCGGGCGCGTCCTTTTCAACGATTACGTTCCTAAGGAAGCGGGTTACATCAACGAGTTGCTGACGAAGAAGTCGTTGCGGAGCATCATTTCGCACGTACTCAACACGACGAATGTTCCGCGGACGGCCCAATTCCTCGACGACATCAAGAACCTCGGGTTCTACATGGCGTTCAAGGGCGGTCTGTCGTTCAACCTGAACGACGTCATCATCCCACCGGAGAAGGACAAGCTCGTGGCCGAAGCGACCGCGCAGGTGGCCGAGGTGATGGAGAACTACAACATGGGTCTCATCACGAACAATGAGCGTTACAACCAGATCATCGACATCTGGACGCACACGAATTCGCGGTTGACGAACATCCTGATGGACCGCATTGAATCCGATAAGCAAGGGTTCAACTCGATCTATATGATGATGCACAGCGGCGCCCGCGGTTCGAAAGAGCAGATTCGTCAGCTCTCCGGCATGCGGGGCCTGATGGCCAAACCACAAAAGTCCTCCGCGTCCGGCGGTCAGGACATCATCGAGAACCCGATCCTTTCGAACTTCAAGGAAGGTCTGTCGATTCTCGAGTACTTCATTTCGACGCACGGTGCGCGGAAGGGTTTGGCGGATACGGCACTCAAGACGGCCGACGCAGGTTACTTGACCCGTCGTCTCGTGGACGTCGCGCAGGATGTCATCATCACCGAAGAGGACTGCCTGTCGCTGCGCGGCGTGATTGCGACGCCGCTGCGCCAGAACGACGAAATCGTCGAAGGCATCGGCGACCGGATTGAAGGCCGTGTCACGGTGAACGACATCGTGCACCCGGTGACCGGTGCGGTCATCGTGGCGGCTGGCGAGGAAATCGCTCCGCTGCTCGCCATCAAGGTCGAAGAGGCCGGTGTGGACGAGGTGGAGGTACGTTCGGTGCTGACCTGCGAGTCTCCGCAAGGGGTGTGCGCGAAGTGCTACGGGCGGAATTTGGCCACAGCGCGCATGGTGCAGGTCGGCGAAGCCGTCGGTGTTATCGCTGCCCAGTCCATCGGCGAACCGGGAACGCAGCTCACCCTGCGGACCTTCCACGTCGGTGGTACGGCATCGAAGATCTCTGATGAGAACGAGATCCGCGTGAAGTTCGATGGCCTCATCGAAATCGACGACCTGCGCGAGGTGACCCGCGTGAACATGGACGGCGAAAAGGAGACGGTCGTCGTTTCGCGTTCGGCGGAATTCAAGGTACTTGACCCGGAAACGGGTGTGGCCTTGTCGACTACGGTCCTGCCGTACGGTTCAGTGCTCAAGAAATTCTCGGGCCAAAAGATCCTCAAGGGCGATTCCATCTGCTCGTGGGACCCGTACAACAACGTCATCATCAGCGAGGAAGCTGGAACCATCAAGTTTGACGCCATCGAGGAAGGGGTGACCTACCGCGAAGAGCTCGACGAACAGACTGGCTTCCGCGAAATCGTCATCACCTAGTCGAAGGACAAGCGGAAGAACCCCGCCCTGCTTATCGTCGACAAGAAGGGAGAAGTGCTCCGCACCTACTCGGTCCCGGTGGGCGCGCACCTTGCAGTCCGCAACGGCGACACGGCGAAAATCGGCGCCATCCTCTGCAAAATCCCACGGATGGCCGGCAAGTCAGGCGATATCACGGGTGGTTTGCCGCGCGTAACGGAG
>JBMTYE010000196.1:0-3796 GCA_049454255.1 Flavobacteriales bacterium | reverse complement strand
GGCAACCGTTGCTACTCCCGCTGCTCCTGAAGCTCCTGCTGCATCGAACCTGATCACAGTGAAGTCCCCCATGATCGGCACGTTCTACCGCCGCTCGTCCCCCGACAAGCCGTTCCTGGTCGATGTGGGCGCCACCATCAAGCCCGGAAGCGTCCTGTGCATCATCGAGGCGATGAAGTTGTTCAACGAGATTGAGTCCGAGGTCTCGGGTAAAATCGTGAAAATCCTGGTAGACGACAGCTCTCCAGTGGAATATGATCAACCGCTCTTCTTGGTCGAACCCGCGTAAGGCATGTTCAACAAGATCCTGATTGCGAATCGCGGTGAGATCGCGCTTCGCGTTATTCGTACGTGCAAGGAAATGGGCATCAAAACGGTGGCCGTGTACTCCACTGCGGATGCCGATAGTCTCCACGTCCGGTTTGCTGATGAGGCCGTTTGCATCGGGCCACCCCGGAGCGCCGACAGCTACCTCAATATGCCCAGCATCATCGCTGCGGCGGAAATCACGAATGCCGATGCCATCCACCCGGGCTACGGCTTTTTGAGCGAAAATGCCCGGTTTTCCCGGATTTGTAAGGAGAACAACATCAAGTTCATCGGGGCGAGTCCAGAAATGATCGAGGCCATGGGGGACAAGTCGTCCGCGAAAGCGACGATGAAAAAAGCTGGGGTACCGACGATTCCGGGGAGCGAGGGCTTGCTTGCAGATTTGGACGATGCCCGGCGCTGTGCGGCGGACACCGGCTACCCTGTGATGCTCAAAGCCACTGCAGGAGGTGGAGGAAAAGGGATGAAGGTCTGCAAGGATCAGGATGAGCTCGATGAAGCCTGGGACACCACGCGCCGGGAGGCAGGCGCGGCCTTCGGCAACGACGGGATGTACATGGAGAAGTTCGTCGTGGAGCCCCGCCACATCGAGATCCAAATCGCTTCTGACCAGCGCGGAAAAGCCTGCCACCTGAGCGAGCGCGACTGTTCTATCCAGCGCCGCCACCAAAAGCTCGTGGAAGAAACGCCGTCGCCATTTATGACGGATGAACTCCGCGAGAAAATGGGCCAAGCTGCCATCAAAGCGGCGGAAGCGGTGAATTACGAGGGGGTGGGGACGGTGGAGTTTTTGGTCGACAAAGACCGAAACTTCTACTTCATGGAAATGAACACCCGGATTCAGGTCGAGCACACCATTACCGAGGAGGTCATCAACTACGACCTGATCAAGGAACAGATTAAGCTCGCAGCGGGCGAGAACATCAGCGGGCGCAACTACTACCCGCAAATGCACGCCATCCAGTGCCGCATCAACGCCGAGGACCCCGACCGGGGCTTCGCGCCGTGCCCGGGGACGATCACGGTGTACCACGCGCCGGGGGGCCACGGAGTGCGCCTCGACACGCACGTCTACGCCGGATACAAGATTCCGCCCTACTACGACAGCATGATCTCCAAGCTCATCGTCGTGGCCCAAACGCGGGACGAAGCCATCCTGAAGATGCAACGCGCTCTGGACGAGTATGTTATCGAGGGAGTGAAGACCACGATTCCCTTCCACCAGCGGCTGATGCGCCATCCGCGATTTATCAGCGGAGACTTCACCACGAAGTTCCTCGAGGAGGAGACGGTCTAACGGCCTCCGCGGGCTAGGATGCCCGTAGTGCTATGGCCGGCGACCAGGTCTACGGTTTCCACTGCTCCGCCCCACGAACGAACTTCCGCCGAGCCCACGATGTACCGGGGGTGTGCGGGGTCTGTGCAGGTGGCGTCGTAGTCGCCGCCCTTGAGGAGCACATCGGGCCGGAGGACGAGGATGAGGTCGAGGGGCGTGTCCTCCTCGAACACCACCACGGCGTCCACGAAGCGCAGGCATCCGAGCAGTGCGGCCCGGTCCTCTACCCGGTGGATAGGCCGTTCCGGGCCTTTGCCCAGCCGACGGACGCTCGCATCCGAGTTGATGCCGACCACCAACCGGTCTGCGCGGCTGCGGGCCTCGGCGAGGTAGGTCGCGTGGCCGAGGTGCAGGACGTCGAAGACGCCGTTCGTGAAGGCGATGCGCTCTCCGGCTTCGCGCCATGCCCGGCAGAGTTCAGATGCAGCAGCGATGCGCAGCGGCGGTTGCGGTCCCATTAGATTTCCGAGGTGGTTTCTGGGGTTGCAGGGTGCGTCCGGCGGCGCATGCGGTAGGTGATGAGCATGCCGTAGGCGAAGGCACCGCCGACGAGGAACATGGCGGTTTGGGTGAGCCACATGAGGTTTGCGGCGGCGAACCCCAGCGCCCCGTCGCGGTCGAGGGCCATAAAAGCGAGCATGACGGACCACTGGTACGCCCCGATTCCTCCCGGGGCCGGCAAGACCATGCCGAACCCTCCCGCAACCACGATAAACATGGCATCCGTCCACCCCAGATCCGGGATGTCCATGCTGCGCAAAACGATGTAGGCAGTGAGGAAATACATCGCCCAAATGAACACCGTATGGCCCAGAAAGGCCCAGCGCTGTTCCATGTGCAGGATGCTGCGCAGGCCCGTGCCCACCCCGCTCAGGATGCTGGCCACCTTGCGGACCGGGCCCCAGGCGAGCAATCGCGCACGCTGCCACCACACCCCGGCCGCCGCGAGACCCGACACCGCAAGGAGCGCAAGTGCGCCCGCTAACTGGATGTCGGGGAACTTCATGAACCCCGACAGCATGCTGAACGCTTCGAGGTTCAAGCCCACAGCTAAGGCACCGAAGAGCAACAAAAACGCCATGTCTACCGCGCGCTCTGCGAGAACTGTACCCACAAGTCTGTCCACGGGTATGCCGTCGGTGGCATGCAGGGCGCCACAGCGGGCCAGTTCGCCGGAGCGGGGCACAAACAGGTTCGCGAAGTAGGCAAAGGCGACGGCATGCACCCGGTGGGCAGCGCGCGTCCGGTAGCCCATGGGTTCAAGCAGCAGCGCCCACCGCAAGCCCCGGGACACCACAGCGAGGTAGCCCAGCACGAACGAAACTGCGAGCCCGATCGGTTTCGCCCGCTGCATATCCTCCAGCAGACGGGCACCATCGACGTTGCGAAACGCCAGGTACATCAGACCTGCCCCCAGCGCGGCAAACCCGAGGTAGGTAAGCGCAGACCGGGCGGTCATCCGCCGACGAGTCGGTTCGTTGCGGTATCGGGGAACACCAGCCGAGGACGGTGGCTTTGCGCTTCCTCCGGGGTCATGAGCGCATAAGCGATCACGATGATGATGTCACCGACCTGCACCTTGCGCGCCGCCGGCCCGTTGAGCCCCACCTGTCCGGTGCCCCGTTCGCCTGCAATCGTGTAGGTTTCAAACCGTTCGCCGTTGTTCAGGTTGACGATTTGGACCTTTTCGCCTTCGAAAAGACCGGCCGCCTCGAGCAAGTCCGGATCCAGCGCAATGCTGCCGATGTAGTTGAGGTCGGCCTGCGTCACCGTGAGGCGGTGGAGCTTTGCGCGGAGCAGGGTGAGAAGCATGGCGGCGGTTTTCGTGGGCCAAAATTAGGTCACCGGCCCCAAACGAGCCGCACTTCCACCCGCCGGGGGGAAATCCCTGCCGGAGGCGGTTCTGCACTCCCCGCCCCGCTCACCACCAGCGCCGACGCTGGAATCCCCTCGGCGGTCAGCGCGTCGGCGACCGCGCGGGCACGGCTCATGCTCAGGGCGGTATTGCGCTGCGGTGATCCGGAGGTGTCCGCATGTCCCCGCACCTCGACCTGCAGTCCGCGCGGCCAGCCCCCGTCCGACTTCCAGGCCGTGACCCAGGCGACGAGGTCGCGGGCCGCTTGGGGCGAG
>JBMTYE010000195.1:0-3808 GCA_049454255.1 Flavobacteriales bacterium | reverse complement strand
ATCATCTACGCTGGATTCGTGCTGATCAACCTCGAGATGCTCGAAATCGTGGTCGATGGACTCACGGGCAAGCACCGGGTTTTCAGCGGAATCGGGCCGATCTACGACGCAGGCATTGCGGTTTTCGAGGTCCTTGCGGCCGGCGTGCTCGTGGCCTGCGTGGTCTTCTTCGTCCGGCGTAACGTGCTGAGCATTGCGCGGTTCCGTTCGCCTGAGCTTCGGGGACAACCGTCGCTCGACGCGAACATCATCCTCGTGGTCGAGGCGGTCCTGATGTTCGCGCTCCTGACCATGAATGCGGCGGATGCCCTTGCCCAAACCCGCGGACTCGCCCACTACCCCATGGCCGGAACCTTCCCGGTGAGTTCGTGGCTCCAGCCGCTGTACAGTGGAATGAGCGACAGCGGCTTAGTGGCGCTCGAGCGCGCGGCGTGGTGGACCCACATCGTCGGAGTGCTGGGCTTCCTCGTCTACGTCCCGTATTCGAAGCATTTCCACATCCTGCTGGCCTTTCCGAACACGTTTTATGCGGATGCCGGTCGCCCTTCGGGCCAAATGGAGAACATGCCCGTCGTCCAGGGCGAAGTCGCCGCCATGCTCGACCCGTCCGTGGCTCCGCCCGCGGCGGCAGACGGGGCGCCGCCTCGGTTTGGCGCACGCGATGCCACCGACCTGACCTGGAAGCAGTTGCTTGAGGCCTACACCTGCACGGAATGCGGTCGGTGCACGAGCGTGTGCCCGGCAAACCTCACCGGGAAAAAGCTGAGTCCGCGCAAAATCATGATGGACACGCGCGACCGCATCGAGGAAATCGGTCGCACAGGCGGCAACGACGGCCGGTCGCTGCTCGGAAATTTCATCACCGAAGAAGAGCTGTGGGCGTGCACGTCGTGCCAGGCGTGCGTCGACGCCTGCCCGGTCCTTATTTCACCGATGGGCATCATCCTCGACATGCGGCGCAGCCTCATCATGGAAGAGAGCAAGTCGCCGGATGCACTGACCGGCATGTTCAACAACGTCGAAAACAACGGGGCCCCGTGGGCCTTCCCGGCGGCTGCTCGGGGAGACTGGGCCGCACACGTCTGATCATGGAAGGGTTTCGGGTTCCCACGGTGGCCGAGTTGGCCGCAGCCGGCCAGGTGCCGGAGGTGTTGTTTTGGGTCGGGTGTGCGGGAAGCTTCGACGACCGCGCCCAGCGCATCACGAAAGCCATTGCCCGCATCCTACACGCCAGCGGCACCTCGTTTGCCATCCTCGGCGGCGAGGAAAGCTGCTCGGGCGACCCTGCACGCCGCGCGGGCAACGAGTTCCTCTTCCAAATGCAAGCCGCCGCGAACATCGCCGTGCTCAACGGCTACGGCATCCGCAAAATCGTCACCGGCTGTCCGCACTGCTTCAACACGTTGCGCAACGAGTACCCGGAACTCGGCGGGACCTACGAGGTGCAGCACCACACGCAGTTCATCCGCGACCTGATCGAGTCGGGGCGGCTCCGGTTGGCCGGCGGGGGCACGTTCGCCGGGCGCCGGATCACGTTCCACGACCCGTGTTACCTCGGGCGGGGGAACGGGGAGTACTTAGCGCCGCGCGAGGCGATTGCCGCGCTCGATGCCGAGCTGTTCGAGATGCGGCGCAGCAAGAAAAATGGGCTGTGCTGCGGCGCCGGGGGCGCCCAAATGTTCAAGGAGGCCGAACCCGGCACCGGTGAAATCAACCACGCCCGGACCGCCGACGCCCTCGAAACCGGGGCCGAAACCATCGCCACAGGGTGTCCGTTCTGCAACACGATGCTCACGGATGGCGTCAAGCAAGCGGGACGGGAAGCGGATGTGCGGGTGCGTGACGTAGCGGAGTTGGTCGCGGAGGCGGCGGATCTGCTGTGATCCACTCGGAACAGGGTAACTTCGCCGCCATGCTACTCGCCGGAAAAACCGCCATCGTCACCGGAGCCTCACGCGGCATCGGAAAGGCCATCGCCTCTGAATTTGTGCGCCAAGGAGCGCAGGTCGCCTTCACCTACCACAGTTCCGAAGAAAAAGCCCGCGCGCTCGAAGCCGAGCTGGGCGGGGGAGCGCGTGGCTTCCGCTCGGATGCCTCCTCGGTCGAGGCCGCGGAACAGCTCGTCGCGGACGTCGTCGCCGCCTTCGGCACGGTCGATATCGTCGTGAACAACGCGGGCATCACCGACGACACCCTCATGCTGCGGATGTCCGAATCCCAGTGGGACCGGGTGATCGAAGTGAATTTAAAGTCCTGCTTTGCCCTGACGAAGGCCGTGCTCAAGACGATGCTCAAGGCCCGGTCCGGCAGCATCATCAACATCAGCTCCGTCGTAGGCGTGCAGGGCAACGCAGGCCAAGCGAACTACGCCGCTTCGAAAGCGGGCATCCTCGGCTTCACGAAATCCGTCGCCCTCGAGCTCGGCTCCCGGAACATCCGCTGCAACGCCATCGCCCCCGGCTTCATCGAAACCGAAATGACCGGGGCACTCGACGAGGCCACAGTGCAGGGTTGGCGCGAGGCCATTCCCCTGAAGCGTGGCGGCACGCCGGAAGACGTGGCCTCCGCCTGCGTCTTCCTCGCCTGCGACATGAGCAGCTACATCACAGGCCAAACCCTCCGCGTCGACGGCGGGATGATCACCGCCTGATCCCCTATGCCGCTGTCCTCCCTCTGCGCCGCGCTGGTCGTGGATGCCCCCGGGTGGCAGTGGCTTCTCGTGCTCGCCGCCGGCACGGGCTACGCGGCGTTGCTGTACGGCCGCCGGTTCACCCGGTTGAATGCGGTGCTGGGCGCGCTGCGGTTCCTCGTCGTAGCGGCTGTGGCCTCCCTCTTGCTGAGTCCGTTGCTCCGTTCGACCGACCAGCACGAGGAGCGTCCGACCGTCGCTGTGCTTGTGGATGAGAGCACCTCAGCGGTGCTCCAAACCGACTCCACCGCCCTCCGCGCTTGGGTCTCCGCCTTCGCAGACGCATCCCCCGACGTCGACGTGGCGGTGTACGGGTTTGCCGGTGAGGTGCGTGCTGTCGAGTCTGCGGAAGAGCTCGCCTTCGACGGCGCCCGCACCGACCTCGGCGGGGCCCTTGAGGACCTCGCAAACCGGTACGCAAACCGCAACCTGGTCGCCACCCTCCTCCTCACGGATGGCCGCTCGAACCGCGGTCCCGACCCGGAATTCAGCGCCACGCTTCCCTCCGCCCCGCTGTTCGCGTTGGGACTCGGGGACACGACGACGGT
This sequence comes from Flavobacteriales bacterium, assembly GCA_049454255.1. Lineage (GTDB taxonomy): Bacteria > Bacteroidota > Bacteroidia > Flavobacteriales_D > Sanyastnellaceae > CAMCYM01. Next base: position 571 of record JBMTYE010000195.1, on the reverse strand, counting down.
GCTGGACCGCGCGGTGGCCCGCGTCGACCACAACAAGATCGCCTACCTCGGCAACACGTTTCCGGTGGAGGCCGTCGTGGAGGCGCGGGCGTCGCGGGGCGCCGTGTTGACGGTGGACCTGCTGGGGCCGGGGGGTGCCCCGCTCGCGTCGGCGACGTGGACGCCGTCGTCGGATCGGGAGTCGCGCCGGTTTGCGTTCGCGGCGACCGCGTCGCGCACGGGGATGCAGCGTTACGGGGTGCGCGTCAGTGCCGAGGCGCGGGAGCGGAATACGGCGAACAACGGGGCAGTGTTTTTTGTGGAGGTGCTCGAGAAGCGCCGAAAGGTGGTGCTGGCTGGTCGGGCTCCCCACCCGGACTTGGGTGCGGTGGGGAAGAGCTGCGGCCGCGTCGAGTCGGAGGTCACGTCGTGGTACGCCGAGGGTCCCGGGGGACGGGCTGAGCTGGCGGGGGTGCTGGCCGCGTCGGATGTCGTGGTTGCCCATGGGCTGGGAGCCGCCGAGGCGGAAGTTGTCCGCCAGTCGCGCAAGCCCGTACTGTGGATGGTGCCCTCGGGTGGGGGGAGCGTTTGG
>JBMTYE010000194.1:0-3837 GCA_049454255.1 Flavobacteriales bacterium | reverse complement strand
GCCTCCGGCACGCGCTGCTCCGCCCACATCGCCTCCCCCACCACCACCAGGTCCGCCTCGCCGCCCCGGGCCCGGTACGCCGCGAATCCTTCCAGCAGGCCCGCGAGGTTTTTGCGGGGATGCAGACTCCCCACGAAGAGGTAGTACGGCCGACCGCCCGCCCACCGCGCGCGGGCCGGGAGCGGATCTGAAGTGGGCTGGAACTGCGGACCGGGGGCGTTCGGGATGACGTGGATGCGGGAGGCGTCGCACCCGAACTGCTCCGCGAGATCCCGCCGCGAATACTCCGACACCGTAGCGAGCACCGCCGCCGACCGGGCGTACACCGGGAACCGTGCGGCATAGTGCGCCGCCTCCCTCCGCGGTAGCCACTCCGGACGGTGCAGAAAGTTGAGGTCGTGCATCACCACCACCTGCGGGACGGTTGTCCGCCGGCTCGCAAACCCATCGGGCGAAACCCACACGTCGGCACCCACGCGCCGAAGCACCCGCGGCACCGCATAGTCAAACCACAGGTCGTAAAGCCACGGCCGCCGCGCCGGCGGCAGCGCATGCACCTGACGCACATTCGGCCCCCAGTCCCACGCCGGATCAGGACGCCGGTCGCGCACCAGCACGAACGTGTGCTCGGGGTGGGCCTGCACGATACGCCGGAAGCAGGCCTCCGCGAAGCCGCCGATGCCCTCGAGGCGCCCGGAAATCAGGAGACGGCCGTTCAACGCGATGGTAGCCACGGGCGCGAAGATAGCCGGGGAGCGCCGCGGTGGGTCGTAGATTGCGCCGTCCATGGTTCGCCCGTTTCTCCGCCACCTGTCGTTGCTGCTCGTGCTGAACCTTGCGGTGAAGCCCGCGTATTTGCTGGTGGTCGAGGCGCGGATCCAGGACGCGTTGGGTCCCGAAGCGTACGGAGCGTATTTCCCGCTTTTGGGCTGGGCCACGTTGCTCAACATATTCTTAGACTGGGGATTAACAAACCATTTGACCCGATTTGTCGCGTCAGACGCTGGCGGATGGTGGCGCATATGGCCGCGCGCTGTGCGCACCAAATGGATGCTCCTCCCCGCCTACCTGATCCTCCTGCTCGGCGGCGGTTGGGCCATCGGTTGGCGGGGCGAAGCGCTGGGCCTCCTCGCCTGGACCGGCATAAACCAAGCCCTGCTCAGCGCCATCCTCTTCCTCCGCGGCGGACTCCAAGGCCTAGGCGAGCACCGCGCCGACGCGCTGGTCTCCATCACCGACCGGCTCCTGTTGCTCGTGGGGCTCGGCACGCTGCTCGCCTGCGCGGTGGAGTTCAAACTGACCTACCTGCTCGGAGGCACCTCCGTCGCCCTGCTCATCACCGCAGCGACGGCCGCTCAGAGGCTCCGAGCCGCTCAGCCCACGGCCGCATCATCCCCTTCCGAGCCGGACGGCAATGCCTTAGAAGCCCTGCGGGCCGGAACGCCCTATGCCGTGCTCTACCTCCTCATGATGGCCTACCACCGGCTCGACGCCGTGCTGCTGGAGCGCATGCGCCCGGACGGCGCGCTGCAGGCCGGACTGTACGCCATGGGCTACCGGCTCTTCGAGGCGGCAAACATGGTCGGCTACCTCACCGCCACCCTACTGTTGCCGTACTTCAGCCGCATGCTCGCCGCTGGGGAAGATGTCCGGCCGCTCGCTGCCGGGGCCGCGCGGGTGCTCGCCATCGGGGGGACGGCGCTTGTGGCGGTAGCGTGGGCTGATCCGGCGGGACTGCTGGCGCCCTTTTACACCCACTCGGTCGCAGAAGCAGCTCCTACCCTCCCGCCACTCATGCTGTCGTTCGCCGTCTTTGCGCAGGGCTACGTATTCAGCACGCTGCTCACGGCCCGCGGGGAACTGCGCCTGCTCATCGCCTTTGCCGCAGCCGGAGCGGTGTTCGGGGCCGTGCTGAACGTGGTGTGGATTCCTGCGGCCGGCGCTGTCGGCTCCGCCTGGGCCAGCGCCGCCGCCCAAATCCTCGTCGTCGCCGCCCAAACCGCCACCATCCTGCGTCGCCACCCCGGCACGGCCTGGCGCAGCTGGGCCCGAGGTGCCGCACTGCACGCGGTCCTGTGCGCCGCACTCGCCGCCGCCTGGTCGACGTGGGGCCCGGAAGGAAGCGGGGCGGCCTGGGTGGTGGTGGCCGCGGGATGTGCTGCGGGCCTGCTTCCCGGTATCCTGCCCCGCGAGGTCCTGCGCGGATGAGGTACATTTGGCACGCTTAACGCGTTCCGCATGGCCGACTTCCCCTCCCTCGACTCCTCTCACCTCGTCCGGTTCGTTTGGGACCGGCGGCGGACGTTTGTCGCCGTCGGTTTGGGCGCGGCAGTGCTCGGCACGGCCGCGGCGCTCCTCATGGAAAGCCAATTCAAATCCACGGTCGTCATGTTCGCCACGCCACAGCACAGCATCGGCGAACAGTTCTACGAGGAAATCAAGCGCAACGACCTGCTGGAATACGGTGAAACTGAGGACGCTGAACGCCTACTGCAGATCCTGAATTCCGACCGCATCCGCACCCGGATTATCGAGAAGTACGACCTCTGGACGCACTACGGCATCGAGCCCGGTTCGCCCGGTTCCGCCACCTTGCTCGGCCGCGAATATGCTGGGAATGTGGAGTCCCAACTCACGCGCTACGGCTCGGTCCAGGTGACGGTCTATGACCGCGATCCGAAGCGCGCCGCGGACATGGCAAACGACATCGCCTTCCTCGCGGATTCGGTCTCGAACCGGTTGCGCAACGACCGGGCCCGCGAGGCCTTCCGGTATGCCGAAGCTTCCTTCCTGCAGGTGCAAGGCGAAATCCAAGCGATGGAGGATTCGCTCGGGGTGCTCTACGGAAAAGGTGTGTACGACTACCCCACCCAAATCGAGGGCCTCAACGAGCAGTACGCCACCGCACTCAACGAAGGCCGAAAGGCAAACGCCGAAGCGATTCGTCAGCAGATGGCCGAACTGTCCACCTTCGCGAACGCCTTCAACAAACTCGCGAACCTCCTCGAAGCAGCCTACGAACGCGAGGCGGTGCTGAAGCGGCGCTACGAGCTCATGCGGCTCGATGCGGAAACCCAAATGCCCGCCGCCTTCGTGGTGGATTACGCCTCGCCGGCGGACAAGAAATCCCGTCCTGTGCGTTGGCTCATCGTCGTCATCACGACCGCGTCTGCCCTCGCCGCCACGCTGCTTGCGCTCCTGGCGATGGAGTCGCTCCGCAAACCCACGGCATGACCCGCCCTGCGGCATCGCTCCCAGCGGTCGGCGCGGGGATCGGCTTTGCCTTCGCGGTCGCGTGCGGGTTCGTGCTCGACCTGCCATGGGTTGCCGTGCTTCCTGCCGCCGCCGTCCCGGTGCTCGCCGCAGTGTATCGGCCGGAATGGGCGCTGGGCTTCTTGTTTTTTGCCGCCCCGCTGAGCATCAACTTAGAGGATTTGGGCATCGGCGGAGTGGGGCTGTATTTGCCCACGGAGCCGGTGCTCGCCCTGCTGCTCGTGCTTTTTGCCTTCCGCGCGGTGGCGGGCAATCCGGTGGACCGGCGGGTGCTGCGGCATCCGGTCACCCTGTGGATAGCCGCCATGCTGCTGTGGACCTTGCTCACCTCGATTTCGAGCGTGCTGCCTGCGGTCTCGTTCAAGTTTCTCATCGCCCGGCTGTGGTTTGTGGTCGGATTTTACCTGCTCACCGCCCACTTCGTCCTGCAGCGCTGGCAATCGGCAGAACGCGGACTTGTGCTCTACCTGATTCCGCTCGCCGGGGTGGTGATCTACACGGTGGTGCGCCACGCAGATTGGGGATTCGACAAGGATGCCGGCCACTGGGTCATGACCCCGTTTT
>JBMTYE010000193.1:0-3807 GCA_049454255.1 Flavobacteriales bacterium | reverse complement strand
GGGAAGACCACCACAACGTGATCGAGGACGAAGGCGATGTCCAAATCTATGAGCTCGTCATCGCAGACGTCACCGGCACCCCCACGAATGTGCTCGAACGAGCAGCGGAAACCCTGAAAGACAACCGGCTGGTCCCCCTGGGATTCCGCATCGACCACCCGGTCTACGACACGACGCAGGTGGTCGGAGCGGCCTACACCGATCCGGATTTCAACCGGTTTCCCGATGGGAGCGAAGGGTCGGGAACGGATGTGACCCTGTACCGGGTGTGGGAGGCGGCGGGTCTGGATGCCTCGAGTTTAGACATCACGGTGCGGGTGTGGTACCAGAGCATGCCGCCGCGCTGGGTGGCGCCGATGTTCGAAACGGCCACACCGGAGATTGCGGCCTTCGAGCCCATGTTCTGGGAGGACGGGGCCTTCCCGGTGGTCATTGCGGAGGAGGAATTCACACTCGTTTCGACGGGCACCGCCCGGATCGAGGTGCGCGCCGCAGTGCAGGTGTTCCCGAACCCCACGTCTGACGGCCGGGTCGAGGTGCGGCTCGACGGTCCCGGTCTGGAGGACTTCGGGTTGTGGGAAGTCTACGATGCAAGCGGAACCCGCGTGCGATTCGGCACCGTTCCGCCGCACGGCCGCTGGACGATCGCGTTACCCGGTGTTTCGGGAGCGTACATCCTCAAGGTGCATCCGCGCACCGGAGCCAGTCCGCCCCTCGTGCGGCGCATCGTTCGGACTTAAAGCAGGCGGTTCGCCACGTTTGCCAGTTCAGAGCGCTCGCCCCGCTCCAAGGTGACGTGTGCGTACACGGACTGGCCCCGCATGCGGTCCATGACGTACGACAGTCCATTCGATTGCTCGTCGAGGTAGGGCGTGTCGATTTGGCGCACATCTCCCGTCAGAATGATCTTGCAGTTCTCGCCCGCTCGGGTGATGATGGTTTTGACCTCGTGTGGGGTGAGGTTTTGGGCCTCGTCCACGATAAACAAGGCGTTCGAGATGGATCGGCCGCGGATGTACGCCAGCGGACAGACGAGGATGCGGCCCTCGGCTTTCATTTCATCGATGGCTTTGCGCTTGCGCTCGTGTTCGCCAAACTGCTGCTCGATGAACCGCAGGTTGTCCCAAAGCGGCTGCATGTAGGGTCCCACTTTGTCGTCTGCATCCCCCGGCAAATAGCCCAAATCCCGGTTGCTCAAGGCCACAATCGGTCGGGCCAGAATAATCTGTTCGTAGCGGCCCCGCTGCTCCAGCGCCCCCGCCAGCGCGAGCAAGGTCTTGCCCGTTCCCGCCACACCGCAGAGCGTGACGAGCGATACCTCCGGGTTCATCACCGCATGCAGCCCGAACGCCTGTTCCGCGTTGCGCGGCTTGATCCCGCACGCATGCACCTTGTCCACCCGTTCGATACACCGCGCGGACTCGCGGTAAAAGCCTAACGCCGCAGCCGAGCCGTTGCGCAGGATGTAGTAGTGGTTCGTTTCCCGGTGGGGATCGAGCGCGGTAATTTTGCGCGAACTCCCGTGGACGTGCAGCTTGCGGATGACCTCTGGATCGACCTCCTCGAGCACCGTCCTGCCGGTATGCCGGAGCTTTTGTTCCCGCACCCGGTCCGATTTGTAATCTTCCGCCTCGAGGCCCAGGGCTCGGGCTTTGAGCCGAAGGTTGATGTCTTTCGACACCAGAACGATGCGTGTGTCGGGCTCTTCCTGCGCGCATTCCAGCGCGCAGGCCAAAATCCGGTGATCGTTCGAATCCTCCATCAACCCCTCGGGCACCTGGGCATTCCGTCGCAACACCACCCGAAATGCGCCTTCCCCCAGCGGCACCCAGCGATCGATGGGCGCATCGCCCGCCAGCCGGTCGATCATGCGAATGCACTCCCGCGCCTCAAAGTTCTTCGTATCGCTCCCGACCTTGAACCGGTCCAGCTCCTCAAGTACCGTCATCGGCACCACGACAGCGTGTTCTTCAAACCGCGAAATCGCTCGATGATCGTGCAACAATACGCTTGTATCGAGTACAAAAATCTTGGTAGCCGACGGGGCATGCAGCCCGAGCGTAGCCGGTTTGGGAGCGGGAAGCGTCATGGCGAATTCAGGTTGGTTGCTGCGAACGTATCTCCGCAACAGCCTGTCCCGAAACGCATTATGCAGAAGTTATACACATCCTCAAGCGCATTCACGCTGTATCCGGCGTGCCCGGCGGATCGAGGTAGACCTCCAGCAGGCCCTCGGGGATGTCGGCACACAGCATGTTCGCCTTCCGGTCCACCTGCAACCGCAATTCGGCAGGCAGCGGCACGATGACTTCCGATCCCTCACGGTCGCATTCGAGCAACGGATACGGCCCATGCTCCAGGACACGCTTCACCCGGCCGAACCACACGCTTCGGTCCAAATTCCACACCTCCATGCCCGGAGCTTCGTGCAGATAAAGCGCATCGTTACCCAGCGGGGGCAGTCGGTTCAGCGGCAGCCACACTTTCGAGCCGGCCAGCCGCTGGGCGGAGGCCACATCGTCTACCCCCTCGATCCGGACGACAAACCGATCTCCCTGGGGCCGCTGCGATGCGATGAAGTAGGGGAGAAGTCCTCCTGCCGTTTCCACAAGCACCGTGTCCAGCTGCGCATACCGCTCGGGTTCGTCGGCATCGACAAACAACACCAACTCCCCCTTGATCCCGTGGATCCGGGTGAGCATCCCGAGCACAAAGCAAGAAGAGGTGTCCATCGGTCGCAATTAACGCGATACAGCATGAAAAAGGCCGCATGGTGCGGCCTTTTGAGGGGAATTCGTGTATGTGTGGCTCACGCCTCTTCTGCCGGAGCGTCGCCCGCTTCAGCAGCAGGTTCAGCGGCAGGAGCTTCCTCCGCCGGGGCTTCTTCGGGAGCCGCTTCAACGGCAACCTCAGGTGCCGTCTCTTCAGCTACCTCCGGTGCAGCCTCGACCTCAGCAACCGCCTCCACCACCGTTTCCTCAGCCGCTGGTTCGTCGGATGCGACTTCCTCAGCAACCGCTGGTGCTTCCTCGGCAACCGCCGCCGCTTCCTCCGCTGCAGCTGCAGCCCGGATGGCGTTCTCGGCGGCGCGCAAGTCGGCTAGACGCTTGGCATTGACCTCTTGTTCTGCTTTCAAACGAGCGGCAAACGCCTTCTCGGATTCACCGGCAAGGCGCTGCACCTTCGCTTGCACCTTCGCCTCTTTTTCGCGCAACCACTGCTCGAATTTGGCCTGAGCTTGCTCGGCAGAGAATGCACCTTTCTTCACCCCGTTCAGCAGGTGGTTGTGGTACACGACCCCCTTGTACTTCAGGATGGCCCGGGTGGTGTCGGACATCTCGGCGCCGACCTGCAACCAATGCAGCGCACGGTCGTGCACGAGGTCGATGGTGGCCGGATTTGTGTTCGGGTTGTAGATGCCCACCTTTTCGATGAAGCGGCCGTCGCGCGGGGCGCGAGAGTCGGCGGCGACGATGTGGTAGACGGGCTTGCCCTTTTTGCCGTGGCGCTGAAGACGGAGGCGAGTTGCCATAGAAGGAAGGTTGTGAGGTCCGAAACCTCGGTTTTCGTTCGGAGGCGCGAAATTAGGAATTCTCCCTCACATCCGCAACCCGGCCAGCGCGAAAAACTCACGCCGCACCTCCGGATTCCGGAACGCCCCGAGGTATTCTGCGGTCACCGTCGAGCTGTGCGGATCGCCGATGCCGCGCGACGACACGCAGAAGTGGTGGGCATCGATGACCACGGCCACATCCTCGGTTCCGAGGGCTTCGCGGAGGGACTCGGCGATTTGGCGCGTCAGCCGTT
>JBMTYE010000192.1:0-3866 GCA_049454255.1 Flavobacteriales bacterium | reverse complement strand
GTCGACAACACCACCCCGCCTCAACCTCAACCTCGTCCTCAACCTCGTCCTGTGCGGCGCAGGCGCACACGACCTCAACCTCAATCCCTTTCCGCGTCGCGCCGAGCGCGCTGCATCGGATTCTCCCCTTCTGGGCGCTGCTTTTCCTTGTAGAGTTCGAAGCGCGAAGGCTCGGGACGCGGAGGCCAGCTGTTGTTGCCCATGTCCACATCGGCCAGCTCGAGGTAGGGATCGAGGAGGATCCGAGTCACCGGGCGCTCGGTGATGAATACTTTGGTCACCGTAGGCGTACCCATCTTCCAAATCTCCGCCGGAATCCGGCGCACTTCCCGCGTACCGTCTGCATACTCGAGCTCTACGATGAGCGGCATGACCAGTCCGCCGATGTTGCGGAACGTGCATTCGTAGTAGTTGCGGCCATCGCGCAGGAGCTCACGGTCTTCCTCCGCAAGTCCGGCCAGCACCGTCGCGGCCTCGGCCTTGTCCATCTCCAGGACGGCAAACGGATCGGTCGTGGTGTAGAAGTCGTGAAGGGTCGGGTCGGCTTCGAGCCGCGTCTTCGGGATGGCCGTGCGATCGCGCAGGAGCGAGATGTCAGCAGGTTTTCCCGCTTCACGGGCCCGTGCGTAGTCCGCCTCGATGACCGGGTCGCCCGATTCCGCTTGGAACCACCGCACTTGCTCGAGAGCGAAGTCGACGTGGTCTGTGGTGTAGAACCATCCGCGCCAGAACCAGTCCAAATCCACCCCCGAGGCATCTTCCATCGTCCGGAAGAAATCCGCCGGTGAAGGGTGGCGGAAGGCCCAGCGCCGCGCATATTCCTTGAAGGCGTAATCGAAAAGCTCGCGGCCCATGACCGTTTCGCGCAGGATATTCAGAGCGGTGGCCGGCTTGCCGTAGGCGTTGTTTCCGAACTGCCAAATCGACTCCGAGTTCGTCATGATGGGACTCATCCGCGATTTGTCGCCCGCCATGTATTCCCGGATGTCGCGCGCGGAGCCGCGCCGCGTCGGGTAGTTGCGGTCCCATTCCTTTTCTGTCAGGTACTGGCAGAACGTGTTGAGGCCCTCGTCCATCCAAGTCCACTGCCGTTCATCCGAGTTGATGATCATCGGGAAGAAGTTGTGACCGACTTCGTGAATGATGACGCTGATCATGCCATACTTCGTGCGGTCCGTGTAGGTCCCATCGGGCTCTGGCCGGCCGCCGTTGAAGCAGATCATCGGGTATTCCATCCCGATCCACTTTGAGTGCACGCTGATGGCGACGGGATACGGGTAGTCGATGGTGTGCTTCGAGTAGGTCAGGAGCGTTTGCGCCACCGCCTTCGTGCTGTATTGCTCCCACAGCGGATTGCCTTCTTTCGGGTAGTAGCTCATCGCCCAAACGCGCTTCGCGCCCACATTCACCCCCATCGCATCCCACAGGAATTTCCGGCTCGACGCCCAAGCGAAATCCCGGACGTTCTCGGCCTTAAACACCCAGGTCTTCTGGGCCTTCGAGCGCGAAGGCTCGTTCTTCCGCGCTTCCTCTTCGGTAACCACCATGACCGGCGTGTCCGACGACCACGCCCGCGTGAGCCGCGCCCGCTGTTCCGCGGTGAGCACCTCCTTCGGGTTTTGAAGTTCACCCGTGGACGCCACCACGTGGTCCGCCGGCAGCGTGATGGCCACCGTGTAGTTCCCGAAGTTCAGCGTGAATTCGCCCGCTCCGAGGAACTGCTTGTGCTGCCAGCCGGTCTCGTCGGAATACACCACCATGCGGGGGTAGAACTGTGCGATGGTATAGAGGCAGTTGTCGTCCTCCTCGAAGTACTCGTAGCCCGACCGGCCGCCGTACTTGATGCGGTCGTTGATGGGATACCACCACGCTACGTCGAAGGTGAACTTCCCTCCCGGTTGCAGCGGCTGCGGCAGCTCCACCCGCATCATCGTCTTGTTGATGGTGTACGTCAGCGGTTTGCCCGACGCGTCGGCCACTTTGCCGATGCGGAAACCGCCGTCGAATTCCGGCTCGAGTTTGCGCACCTGATCGAACGTCATCCGGTCCGCGAGTTTCGCCTCGCGAATGAGCTCTGCGTCACTGTCTTTCGCGCTTTGGTTTTGGTCAAGCTGAAGCCAAACGTAGCGCAGCACGTCCGGGCTGTTGTTGAAGTACGTGATGCGTTCTTCGCCATCGATCCGCCGTGCGACATCGTCGAGTTTCACGCGGATGTCGTAGTCCGCGCGCTGCTGCCAGTAGTCGTGGCCGGGCGCCCCCGAGGCCGTCCGGTAGGTGTTCGGGGTAGGCAGTTCTGTTCCGAGCTGCCGGAACGGATTCACATCCACACCCGGGGTGTGCATAACCTCTTGCTGCGCCAGCACCCCACCGCCACTCCACGCGGCAGCCACAACCAGCACCACACCTAGAATTCGATAGCGCATCCTCATCGTGTATTGATCGTCCGAAAATACGGCATTCACTCGCGCACAAGGCCTCCCTCTCCCGTTCGTTCCACCTGCAGCTGCCCCGGGTCAGGCCCGTGCAGCACCGCATCTCCCGGCCCCGAAATGGCAACGTACGCATACGTACTCGCCCGAAAGCGCAGCGGCCGCAGCGCCCCCGTATGTACGAAGGCCCGCTCCGCATAGCATTCCGACGCATCCAGCCCGGCCAGTCCCGCCGCAAACCCCTCCAGTACCCACGGAGCACCTGTCACCCGGCCCGTCACCGCCCCGCTGTGCAGCAGTACTCCCACCGTGTCGCAAAAGGCCTCCACGTCCACCCTACCCGAACAGTTCCGCGCATCGAGCCGAAAACTCCCCGCCTCCTCGTCGAAGGCCGCTTCAAACGCTCCGGCCCCGCGGTGCTCCACCGCCACAAGCCGCGGCGAAACCACCGTCGCCCGCAACGTAATCCCCAAATCCCGCACCCACCGGCACGTGTTACCATCCCCCAACTCGAGCATTTGGCCATCCCATTCGGTCACTGCATCCGCTAGCAAATTCACCGGACCTTCCCACACCACCACCGTTCGTCCCGCCTCCCCCTCCACCCAGCGCACGTCGACGCGGTCGTAGAGAAGCAACCGGTCCACCTCTACCCCTTCCCACACCACGGAATCCTTCCCCCATTCCCCGGCCCGCTGCACACAATCCGGTGCCTCCGGCCGATCGCACGCTCCTAACCCCACCACGACAAACCCCAACCCCAACCTCAACCTCGTCCTCGCCCTCATCTATGTTCCTTTTTCGCCAACTCCCAGTACCCATCAAGCTCAGCAAGTGGCAAGGTCCCGAGCTCCTTGCCGTCCGCCGTGATGGCGGCTTCAAGGTGCTGGAAGCGGGCCATGAACTTGCGGTTCGTCCGCTCGAGCGCCTCATCCGGGTTGATGCCGGTGAAGCGCGCGTAGTTGATGAGGGCAAAGAGGACGTCTCCGAACTCGTCGGCTGCGCGCGGCGACCCGGACGCTTCTTCGTGCTGGAATTCAGCAAGTTCCTCCTCAACTTTGGCCCAGACCTGGGCCGCATTCTCGAACTCAAATCCCACCCCGCGGACCTTGTCCTGGATGCGGTACGCCTTGACAAGAGCCGGCAGCGAAACCGGCACACCGGCCAGCACCGACCGCGCCCCTTCCTGCAGCTTCAGCCGCTCCGCCTCGGACTCTTCCTTTTCTTTCTGGCGGCGCGCCTCCTGCTCCTCCCACTCCCTCTCTTTCCGCTCACGCTCCGCCGCACGCCGCTGCCGCTCGCGCTCCCCACGCTCCCGCCCCGCTGCATGCTCCCCCCATCGACACCGACGCCCCCGCCGCTCCCGGCCCGCCCGAGCAGCATGGGCTTGCGCCGCAGCCGCGCGGCCGGGCGGACGGGCCGCTGCTCGATGCGGAG
>JBMTYE010000191.1:0-3872 GCA_049454255.1 Flavobacteriales bacterium | reverse complement strand
ACCCTTACCGTACCCATACCCGTTACCTACCTAGTTCCTTCCTTGAGTTCTTTATAGTTTGGCTTGAATATTTGGGCGCCGCGGTACAATCGGAACTGGCGGAGCTTCGGATCGACGGCCACCGGGATGGACCGGCTGCGGCATGCATCGAGAAAGGCGGGAATGGTCTGCTCGGTGAGGGTGCCTTTGTCGTAGTCCTCGAGGATGACGACATCCGGTTGCATCCGGTCGAGTAGCGCATTGAAAGACGCGAACAAGGCGGCTTCTGCCTCACCCCCGACAGGATGGGTGGATTCGTCGTCGGCACGGAGCAGGTGTTGGCCTGCACTCATGAAGCGGGTTTTTACCGTCGTGGGCCGTGAGGGGTCAGCAACAAGTGCCGAAGTGTCGATGCCTCGGGCAGCAAGCACACGTTCGAGCTCCGCGCCCTTTTCATCCGCACCTACGAGCGCGCAGACCGCAACACGCGCACCCAAGGCTTTCACGTTCTCTGCTACGTTCGCTGCTCCTCCTGGCCGAGCGTCGCGGTCCCGGACGTCGAGGACGGAAACAGGAGCTTCTGGGCTAACCCGGTTCACATCGCCCACCACATAGGCATCCAGCATGATGTCTCCGGCCACGACGACCCGGAGCTGGGGAAAATGCGCGATGGCTTCGAGCGCGTTCATCCTTACTGCAGGGCTTCAATCGCCCGCTTCATTCGGGCTGCGTCTTCGCGCAACTCATCTTCCGACGACTCATAGGATAGACGGATGCACTGGGGAGCTCCGAATGGGGTGCCACCGACCACGGCCACATGGGCTTCACTCAGGAGGTAAAGCGCGAGGTCATCGGAAGTGGCGATGTGCATTCCGTTTCCCGATTTTCCGAGTACAGCTGAAACGTCAGGAAAGAGGTAGAAAGCTCCGGGGGGACAGTTCACCTTGAATCCCGGAATCTGCTCGAGTCCAGCAATCATGAGGTCGCGTCGGCGCAAGAATGCATCCCGCATACCATCGGCGATGGAAGGGTCGGCATCCACTGCAGCTGCCGCCGCAGCTTGCGCAATGCTGCACGGGGCGGAAGTCATTTGGCTTTGGATGGTTGAGCACGCGTCTGCAATCCACCGAGGAGCACCGAGATAGCCTAAGCGCCAACCGGTCATGGCAAAGCCCTTCGATACGCCGTTCACCGTAATGGTGCGGTCGTACATGCCCGGCAAAGCCGCAAAACTCGCGTGCGACCCCGTGAAGTTGATGAGCTCATAGATCTCGTCGCTGATGACGATGACCTCGGGGAAGTCGGCAAGTACCGCAGCCAGGGCTTCGAGTTCGGAACGGGTAAACACCGATCCCGACGGATTGCAGGGCGATGAGAAGATGAGCATGCGGGACTTCGGCGTCAGGGCAGCGCGGAGCTGTGCAGGCGAAATCTTGTAATCCGCTGCAATATCCGTGGGCAAAATCACCGGGACTCCGTCCGCCAGCCGCACCAAATCCTCGTAGCTCACCCAGTACGGTGCCGGTAAAATCACCTCATCGCCCGGGTCGACGAGGGCGAGCACCGCATTTGCGATTGTTTGCTTCGCGCCATTCGAGACGACGATTTGCTCTGGGGTATAGGTAAGTCCGTTGTCGCGCAAGAACTTCCGGGAAATGGCCTGGCGCAACGCTGCCGTTCCGGGAACGGGTGTGTAGTGGGTGTCGTTCGCGCGGATGGCAGCAATTCCGGCCTCCTTGATGGGGTCCGGAGTGTCGAAGTCTGGTTCGCCGAGCGAAAGGGAAATCACATCGATTCCTCGGTCTTTGAGTTCGCGGGCTTTGCGGGCCATGGCAAGTGTAGCGCTTTCAGTCAAGCGTCCGAGCAAGGCAGAGGTACGGGGTGCAGTCATGGAACAGCTGGATTGCATGCAAAAGTAGCGGGAACCTCAACGCGCTCGTGGCAGGAGAGCGAGTCCGAGGAAGGTAAGCGCACCGTTGACGGGCAGAAGCGCAAAGCCGAAACTGAACCCCCACGTAGATTTGAGAACGGTCTCGAGGAAAAAACACACGATGGGACTGAGGACCGCGACCACCGGAATCCAGCGGTCTGCAGGACGCGAGTTGCTGATCAACCCGTAGCCGAACATGCCGAGCAGCGGCCCATAGGTGTAGTTCGCTGCAGTAAAGATGGCGGATACCACACTGCCATCTGCGACGGCCCTAAAACTGACCATCACCACTACGAGAACGCCCGCCATCGCGACGTGCACGCGCTTACGGATGCGCACGGCTTCCTCCGTTGGTCGTGCAGGTGTATTCAGAACATCGACGCAAAACGAAGTCGTCAACGCCGTCAATGCGCCGTCTGCAGAACTGAGCGCAGCAGCGAGCAATCCGATGAGAAACAGCACCGCAACCGCCGGCCCGAGGTGCCCGTGCAGTGCAAGTGTCGGAAACAGGGTGTCTGCGGCCGGTAGCGGAAGGCCGGTCGTCGGCCAAAAGCTGTAGAGCAGCGCGCCGAGCACCAGAAAAAGCAGGTTGATTCCGATAAGGACCGTAGAAAAGGAAAGCATGTTGATTTGGGCATCCCGGAGGTTCCGGCATGCCAAATTCTTTTGCATCATGTCCTGATCCAGTCCGGTCATCGCGACGGCCACGCACGCGCCAGCCACGAGGTGCTTGAGGGCATGGTTCGGCGCTGACCAGTCGTCCCACACCCACCAGCGGGTCATTTCGCTTGCCGCCAGCCGGCCGGGCACTTCTGACCAGTTCCACCCGAGGGCATCCACGGCAGCCCACACGGCGAAGACAAGCGCGCCGAGCATGGCAGCGGTTTGGAGGGTATCCGTCCAAACAATGGTCTTCATTCCGCCGGTCCGGGTGTACAACCAAATCAGTGCAATGATGCCTACGGATACTGCAACGGCACCCCATGGAAATCCATCTGCTTTCGGGAAGCCCAGCGGTTCGAGGACGAACGTTTCCAGCACGAGTACCACGAGGTACAACCGAAAGGCCGAACCGATGAGCCTGCTCAGCACGAAAAACCAGGCCCCCGTGAGGTACGCGCGCGGCCCCAGCCGCGAACCGAGGTAGGTGTAGATGCTGGTCAAACCCAGCCGGTAGTACAGTGGCAGCAGCACACCGGCGATGAACAGGTAACCGAAGAGGTAGCCCACCACCATCTGCATGTAGGTGAAGCCCTGTTCGCCGACCCAGCCGGGCACACTGATGAAGGTGACCCCACTGAGCGAGGTGCCGATCATCCCGAAGGCCACGACATACCACGGGGTTGCCCGACCGGCGAGAAAAAAGTCAGCATCCCCGGATGCAGGGGTCTCTGAGCGCGAGGTCCAGCGGGCGACGAAGAAAAGCAGAGCGAAATAGGCCAGGAGCGTCGCCAGGATGAGAAGGGGCTGCATGGGCCCAAAGATGCGTCAGGCCCGCGCCCGGCCGTACCTTCGTCGGCATGGAACTGCCTTCCCGGCTTCTTGAGGCGGCGGTGGACCGGATTGCGTCCCTTCCGGGCATCGGGCGCAAGACCGCCCTGCGGCTGGCGCTGCATTTGCTCCGGTCCGATGCGGAGCGGGTGCACGGTTTGGCGCGTGCCCTGACGGATATGCGGGACGGCGTGCGGCCGTGCAGGGTGTGCCACACCGCCACGGAAGGAGCGGAGTGTTCGGTGTGCGCAGATCCTGCCCGTCCAGAGCACCTCATCTGCCTCGTGGAGGACCTGCGCGATCAGCTCGCCATCGAGGCGCTCGGCAGTTTCCGCGGCCGCTACCATGTGCTCGGGGGTCTGATCAGTCCGATGGACGGCGTGGGGCCTGCAGATTTACACGTGACTTCGCTTGAAGAGCGGCTTCGCGCGCTGCCGGAAGGGACGGAGGTCGAGGTGATTTTTGCGCTTCC
>JBMTYE010000190.1:0-3917 GCA_049454255.1 Flavobacteriales bacterium | reverse complement strand
GAAGGCCGCGCCGGGGGGCGAGGCGACCGCTGTGGGGAAGGTGGTGCAGTCGGACAGGGGGGCGCCGGTTTCGATGGGGTCGCCGGGGAGGAGCTGGCGTCCGGCGAGTTCCGGGCCGTCCGCCACGTAGCGGTAGGCGCGGAACGTCGAATTGCCGGCGGGGACGGCGGAGGCGGGGAGCGGACGGTCGCCGTTGACGGGGACGACATAGGTCCACACGGGGGTGCCGACTGCATCGAGCTCGGTGAGGCGGCCCGTCGCGCCTTCGCAGGCGAGCAGGCCTCCGGAGGGGAGGAGCTGGGCGCCGCTGAGGTTCGGGGACCAAAACGCCGGGTCGGGTGTGCCGGGATGGAGGGTGGTCGCCGCGGCCGGCGCCCACGGGCCGGAGCCGGGGTCGGGGATTTGGCCGGTGGCGAGTTCCGGCACCGGGATGAAGTCGACGGTGGAGTAGTCGCCCTCGGGACGCTGCCAGCCGTTGTTGAAGACGAGCACGCCACCGGGAACAAACTGCGCATCGTGCTGGCCCCACAGCTGGCGGTCCGCCTCCGTCCCGCGCCCGTAGGCCTGCGGGTTGCCCCAGCGCCACACCACCTCGCCGGTGGCCCTGTCGATCGCCCACACCTCGCTCCACTTGCGGCTTCCGGCCAGCAGCAGGTTGCTCTCGGGATGGAGCGCGATGGAATTCACGTGCATCCAGTCCGCCGCGGCGAGCGCCCCGCCCCCGGGCCCCAATCCGCCGCCGGTCAGGGCGGCCTGGAAGTTGATGTCAAACCGCCGGGGAAAGTCCGCCGGCTCGCCGAAGTTCGGCAGGCCGGGGTCCGTGTTTTGGACGAGGTGGTCCCAAACCCGCCACTGCCACACCACCGCACACGTCGCCGGATCCACCTCCACGAACCGCTCCGACCACACCCACTCGGGCGTGAGTTCCGGCAGGCGGCCGTGGGCAATGGCCTCTTCCGCCGTGTGCCGTTCCCACTGGATCGCGAGGTAGTTGCCGTTCTCGAGCGGGAAGACGTCGTGGTGGGCATGCAGGCTGTCCGAGGCCAGCAGGCACGCGTCGAGGAGACTGCCGTCCCAAGCGTAGCGCTCGACCGTGCCGCCGAGTCCGCCGCCCTGAAATGCAGGCGACGGAACGCGCCCGGCCCGCAGCAGGACGCCGTCGGGCAGCAGCCGTGCGGTCAGGCCCGGCAGGTAGTCGCTGTCCCAGCTGCGCACGAGGCGGCCGCAGTTGTCGACGAGGTAGGTCGTGCGGTAGCCGGTGGGCGCGAACAGCGTGTAGCCATCGACCGCGTTAGGGGAGTTCAGGAGGGTGCCGACGGTCGGGGTTTGGGCCGGCACAGCTGCGGCCGCGGCGAGCCCGGCCAGCACCCCCAGCACACGCACCTGCCCGCCGCACCCGCGCCAGCCCGTCGTCATGCCGGCCAAACTTCCCGCTTGCGCTCCTCCGGCACGAACGAAACCTCAGCAGCCCACGCCGCGCACCGCCCGAACTCTGCCGCCCGGAATCCGTGGTGGGCCGCCGCCAGCGCGTACTCGCGGTTCATATCGGTATCCATGATCCCGGGGTCGTCCGTGTTCAGCGTCACCCGCACGCCTGCCTCGTACAGCCGGCGCAGCGGATGGCTCGGAAAGTCCTCCGCCGCCCCCGTCAGAATGTTGCGCGTCAGGCACAGCTCCAGCACGGTCCCGGTGGACGCCAGCAGCTCGACCACGGCCGGGTCCGCGATGGCCTGCAGTCCGTGGCCGATGCGGCGTGCCCCCATGGCCTCCACGGCATACCGCACGTTGCGCGCAATCCCCGGCACCGCGGGCTCGCCGGCGTGCACTGTCACCCCCAGCCCCGCCGCCCGCGCCCGCTCGAAGTGGGGCAGGAACGGTTCCGGAGCGAACGCCACCTCGTCGTCGGCGAGGTCCAGGCCCACAAAGCTTCCCTTGTGTTCCAGCGCAAAGTCCGTCCACGACGCATTTTCAGCCGCGCTCCGCGTGCGTTGCAGGATGCAGATGAGGCCGACGGCGATGGGATAGGCCGCTTCTGCCCGCCGCACCCCGCGTTCGATGGCGGCGTGCATGCGGTCCGCCTGGAGGTGGGTGTGCTTCTCGAGCAAAAAGCTCGGCGCATACCGCAGCTCGAGGATGCGCACATTCGACCGGGTGTAGGCGTCTTCCGCCGCTTCGAACGCGAGCTCTTCCAGCAGCTCCTCGGAGCCATAGAGGTCCCGTACCGCCAGGAAGCGGCCCAGCACATCGCGCAGCGTGCCCATGGGTTCGCGCACGAGCAGTTCCGTCAGGGGCGTGGGATGGGCGATGCGCTCCAGCGTCGCGTGGCGGAAGGCGAGCTCGAGGTGGCAGTGGAGGTCTACTTTCGGGAAGGCACGGGGGTCCATGGCCGGAAGGTACGCAGTACTTTTGGCCCTATGGCAGTGGAGATTCGGAACAAGAAGGCGTCCTTTTCCTATTTCTTAGGGGACGAATTCACGGCGGGCATCCAGCTGCTGGGCTCGGAGATCAAGAGCATCCGCGCGGGCAAGGCGAGCATCCAAGAGGCCTACTGCCGCTTCCAGGACGATGGCCTGTACGTGTACAACATGCACATCGCCGAGTACGCGAATGCGGGCTATGCGGGCCACGATCCCCGTCGGCCGCGTAAACTGTTGCTCAATAAGATAGAGCTCCGCCGCCTGGCCAAACAACTCAAGGACGTCGGCGTAACCGTCGTCCCCACCCTGCTCTTCATCGGCGACAGCGGCTACGCCAAACTCCGCATCGCCATCGCCCGAGGCAAAAAACTCCACGACAAACGCGAATCCCTCAAAGAAAAAGACGTCGCCCGGGACCTGGAGAGGGAGTGAGGTTGAGGACGAGGACGAGGACGAGGACGAGGTTGAGGACGAGGGTAGAATTTGCCCATGTGAGCAGAACGAGGGCAAAAAATCGAAGAATTTGCCCTCGTTGTGCCGTTGAGTCGAGGGTCTGCCCTGGTTTATGAAGGCAGCGACGCCACAGCGAACTCAAGGGAGCGTGCCCTTCCGTCGCAGTCGTTGATCTGTGTGGGACTCTTCTATGATGTCAGCACCGCACTCGGATAGTTGTCCTGCTGTCCTCTAACCTCGTTCTCAACCTGCGCGGCGCAGCCGCGCTCGTCCTCAAGCTTCAACTTCCCCCACGTACACTTCCGTGGGGTGTTCGGTGACGATGCGGTAGGAGTCGGTCAGGGCGCTCCAGTCCCAAACGAAGTTCTCCATCAGGCCGCGGAGTTCGCGCTGGAGGACGGGGTTCGGGGAGTTGAGGTCGCGGAAGTAGGGCTCCTGGTAGGCGTTCAGGTGGTATTTGTAAAACACCGCCCGCGTCATGGCCGTGAGAACGTTCTTCGACGGGTGGTTGATTTGCTTCATGAAGGCGCGGTACTGCTTGACCTTCAGGGTGAAGTCTGCGGGCGCTAGGTCCAGCGCCCGGCCAAATTTGGCACAAATGTGCTGGATGACTGCGCGGTCAGCACCCTGCGGAAAGTACTCGGGAATGAGCTGCAGGTTGCCGGCGACGACGATCATCAGGAACCGGCCGTAGTCGTCCGGATTGAGGCTGGGGGATTCGACGAATGCCGGGGCATCGTTGAGGAATCCGGCCACTTCGGGCCAGCCTTGCTCGACGGATTCGAAGGTCGCCTGCACGAATGCATTCGCCACCTGTTCCTCTGTCAACTTCTTCTTTGAGAGCCAACTCAAAAAGCCCAACTGCTTCATGGATGCCTAATGGTTGGAACCCAAAACTAACGGCCACTTCCCGGGTTCTTCCGGCCTGCGGGGCTTCGCTATCCACAGACTTATCCACACCGCGGCCGGGGAGGGAGGCGTACCTTCGGGCCATGGCAGGAGCGGTTTGGCGGGCAGTGCGTCCCGTGGTGTTTCGGCTCGACGCGG
>JBMTYE010000189.1:0-3923 GCA_049454255.1 Flavobacteriales bacterium | reverse complement strand
TCCATAGCAGCATTTGCTGCATCAGATGCGCCTGGGCCAAAACCGCCTTCGGCAGCACCCATTACACCAGATTCAAATAACATTGCTTCACCAGTTAATTCAGCAGCATCGTCAGCAAATACTGCGGCGTCAACGTCGTCACCACCCCGTCCGGCAAGCCCTCAAGCTGAGAGAGATCAACTACCTGCATGCCATGGCCTGCGGCCTCGGAAACGATGAAGAGGTGATTGTTGTAGACCTTCGCATCCCGCCACAGGCTCGCCGTGGTGGCCGTAGGCAACTCAGCGACGTACTGGATGTTTGTAGGATCCGACACATCGAGGAAAGCCGTTCCGTTCGACCTGCAGTAAAACGCCCACTCTTTGCCGGTTGCCGGATCCACCCAGCCCCAGCAATCGTTCCCGTTTGCCCCCCCGCCAGCCTCTGCGAGCGGCACGACATCCAGCAGTTCAGTCTCGAGGCATGGGTAGCCGCCGCTGTTGACCGTCGGCCCCGCGGGCTCGATGTGCCAATCGTAGAAAAAGTAGTAGTAGCCGAGGCTGTTGTTTCCCTGGACGTTCGTGCCGGTAATCGTCACTGCGCTGCCGACCGCGTACGGGTACGTGAGCGTGCTCGGAGGAGCGTCACGCCAGAGCTGCGGATTCGAGCTGAGACACTGCAGTCCGTAGCCCGTGCCGGGCGAAAGCGGCAGGTTGAGTTCGACGACGCTTTCGCCGTCCGGCACCATGACCGGGAAGGCCTGGAGCACATCGCCGGAGGAGTTCACAAGGGCGATGGACCGGTTGCCTGCCCCGTTCGCGAAGACACGGACGGAGGTCAACGTGCAGGCCTCCGTGACATCGAAGGTCAGGTAAAAGCTGTTGTTGTCGTGGTATTGGCCGGTTTGAATGGCCGTGGGGCCGCCCGAAGCGGGCTCACCTCCTCCCCCACTCAATGCACACGGAAAAGGGCCTTGGGCGCTGACGGCCGAAGCCCAGCAGAGGACAGGAAGCAGGAGTCGTAGGTTCACTTGTTCTGCGGGGTAAGGAAGTGGTAATTCTTTGCGTAGTCGAGCATTTGACCGGCAAAGGTCTCCGGGTAGCTCAAGGTCACCTTCGAAATGGCACCGGTTGCATCGCGCTCGGCCTCCATGCGGGGGTTGATGAATCCGCCGTAGGGCGCGATGCCGAGAGCTTCAGAGCGGCTGAGGACCTGGGCATGCAGCTCGGGATCCACCTTGACGCCGTAGCCTTCGACGAGGGCCTTTGCGGCCTTGTAATCGCCTTGGGACTTGATGCGCTGCACCTCGCCGAGGAGCTCACCGAAGAGGACCCGGAGCCGCTCGTAGTCACGGATATCGACGTACGACTTTCCGTCGCGCTCGACCTGTGCTACTGCATCGCCAGCACGCTCGAGCACCCAACGGCTGACCCAGGAGCGGTTGCGCATGTGCGCTTCTTCGATGTTTGCACCCCGCTCAAGGCGGCGAAGCTGCACATACAATCCGTTGCGCAGGTAGCTGTCGTATTCTGCGCGACCGACATCGAGCGAGGACATCAGACCGAGTTCGACGAGCTTCGGATCGAGCATGAAATACAGGGCCACGAGGTCCGCTCGGCCTTCCTCGATGGTCGAGGAATACTCCTTCAGAGTCTCTTTCGTTTCGCCCACGCCGGGCTCGATTTGGCCCGAGGCATGGCCGATGACCTCGTGCATCGCGGTGTGCAGTTTGCCTGCCAAATCCCCGTGGGCCTCGGCCAGCGCCATTTCCTCGGCGTCGTGTGCGAATTCCTGCAACAGCCCGCTTCCACCGGCGCGGTCGTAGGCCTCGATGATGTTGCCGAGGCTCACGGATTTGGAGCCGTGGATGACGCGGATCCAGTTCGAGTTCGGCAGGTTTACGCCGATCGGGGTGCTCGGCGAAGCATCGCCCGCCTCCCCGGCGACGTTGACCACATTGTAGGTGATGCCCACCACCTTCTTCTTCTTGTGCGCCGGCAGGAACGGCATGTGGTCCTCGAACCACTGCGCGTTTTCCATCAGGGTCTTCATCCGCTCGCTCGCATCGAAATCCTTGATCTGCACGATGGACTCGAAGGTGCCCTTGTGGCCCAGCGGATCATTGTACACCTCCACGAAGCCGTGGATGTAGTCGACCACGCCTTCCGTGTCTTGGACCCAGTTGATGTTGAACAGCTTCCACTTCTCGAGGTCGCCCGTTTCGTAGTAGGCGATGAGGTGGCGCAGGGCCGCGGCCTGGCGGTCGTTCTCTGTGTACTTCAGTGCTTCGTTCAGCCAAAACACCACCTGCTCCAGTGCCGATCCATACAGCCCTCCCACCTTGTACACATCCTCCATGACTTTCCCGTCAGGACCCTTGACGAGTCGGGAGTTCAGGCCGTGTTCGACGGGCGTCCGGTCTTCGGGGTTCGCGAGGGCCGCGTAGAAAGCTTGGGCTTCTTCCGTCGTCACATCGGGGGCGTAGAAATTCACCGACGAGCTCTCGCACAGGCCCTTCGTGGCATCGAGTTCCACCCGCTTCGGCTCGATGGCCGGGTCGAAAATGACCCCAAGCAGCTCTTCCGAGACCTCCACTCCCGCTTCCTTCGCGATCTTCTCGAAGTAGGCACGCGTGAATTCCGGCAGAATCTTCGTGTTTGCATAGTGGTGGTGGATGCCGTTCGAGAACCACACCCGCTTGAGGTAGGTCTCGAACCGGTGCCAGCCCTTCGTGGACTTGTCGCCGGTGTAGCCCGTGTAGATGCCCTCGAGGACGTCGCGGATGGCGAGGTTGTAGCGGTTGTTTTGGTCCCAAATCATGTCCCGGCCGCTCAATCCCGCTTGATTCAAGCAGTACACCAGGGCTTGCTGGCGGGGCGAAAGCTTCTCCCAGCCGGGCACCTGGTAGCGGATCATTTTGATGTCGGCAAACTGTTCCGTTTGCCAAACGAACCCCGACGAGTCCGGCTCGCCGGCCCCCGTCACAACACTGTCCCGCGACAGCGCTTCGAGGTCATCTCCAAACTCCCCCGTCCCAGGACCAGAGGAACAGCTGTATAGGAACAGCGCCACGACCGCGGCAACCGCCCACCGGGCAAACGTGTGGTTCATCGTGCAGGTTTTGATGTCGGGCGAATGTACGCAAAGTCAGCACGGTGTGCCGCCTATCTTTGCCGCCGACGTGTCCCGCATTGCCCTGCTCCTGCTTCGGTCCTTTTGGGCCCCGTTTGCGGTCACTTTGCCCGTGGCGCTGTTCGTGCTGGACATGCAGTTTCTGTGGGTCTACGCCGACGACCTCATCGGAAAGGGGCTCGAACCCCTCGTCATCGCCGAGCTCATGGTCTATGCCTCTGCGCGGCTCGTGAACCTCGCGCTTCCACTGGCCATCCTCCTCGCTGCCATCATGGGCGTGGGCAAGCTCGCAGAACGCAACGAGCTCACGGCCATGAAGTCTGCGGGCATGCCACTGATCCGCATCCTGCGCCCGCTGACCCTCTGCATGGTGGGCGTCTCCGTCGGCGCTTTCCTCTTCTCGAACCAGGTTTGGCCGCTCGCAAACTTGAAGTTCCGGGCCTTGCTGTATTCGGTGACGCAGAAACGCCCGACGATGCACCTCGAGCCGGGAGTGTTTTATACTGGGATTGAGGGATTTGCCATCCGTGCGGATGCCGTGGAAGAGGATGGAACCCTGCGGGATGTGCTCATCCACGATCACCGCGAGGCAGAAACAGGCGCCAGCCGGGTCATCCGCGCGGCATCCGGCCGGATGGACCAAACGCCCCACCGCCTCGTCCTTACCCTAAACGACGGCCGGAGCTACGAAGAGGACCTCGAACTCGGCGACCGCCGCGCCGAACGCATCCACCCCCATGTCACCACGCGGTTCAAGCAAAACACCCTCGAAATCGATTTGGCCTCCCTCGACTTCAACCAAGTCGACGAAG
>JBMTYE010000188.1:0-3932 GCA_049454255.1 Flavobacteriales bacterium | reverse complement strand
GGCCTCAACACCCGGCGCACGGCGCCACATTTTTCACGACCTCCGCGGCCTGCTTTCGGTACGTTTCCAAATGAAACAACGTGCTGATGGGCAACCCGCTAGGCACATCTACTGCGGACACCAGCGCCTGCAGCAGTTCGAGCCTCCGTGCCTCATCCTGTACCGTTGTGAGCAGCGCGACTGCTGCGGTTCCAGACAGACACCGCTCCTTACTCCATGCGGCAAGTTGGGCTACGCGGTCGCGTTCAAACGGCAATGCATGGACCTCTTGCACGATGGTTGCGAGGACTGCCCTTGAAACCGGCGGATAGCAGCCACCCGCTTTGCGCTCGTGCCAGCTCCACCCTGCAACCTCCTCCCGCGACCAACCCCGCGGAACGACCGCAATGGCAGGGCTTCCCTTGCTGTTCACCTGTGGAGCGGCATCTACCGCTTCTGAAAGCGCAACATCGTTCACCACACACGACCACGTCTGCACGGCAAACGTCCCGTCTTCCCGGTCAAACCGAAACTCGACCGTCGCACCGTCGCACGGCCCTGTCCAATCCCACCGCTCACCCACCCACACCGAATCGATCGGTAACGCGCAGCCGGAGCAGCGAACGCGGAGGGGAGGTTGAGGTTGAGAGAGGAGGACGGCAGGGAGCAGGAGCAAAGCGAGGGCGGGAGCAACGGCGAGGATGGGTCGGAGGAGGAGCATAGGCGCAAACTGTGCAGGAGCCCAAAGATAGGTCCGCCGTGAAGAGCCGTTCAGCGCCCGATCCGGGTGCGCAAGGCGTTAGGGAGGGGCAGTCGGGCGGCCAGCGAGCGGCGCAGGGCCGGGTCGGTGCCGTCAAGCAGGTGGGGAGCGCTGAGGACGAGCCCGAAGCATGCCACAAGGGTCAAGGCAGTGCCGCAGGCGAGGTGGAGCCATGGGTAGGCGATGGACAAAACGTGGGTTACTGCGGCAGCTGCACCAGTAGCACCGGCAAGGGCGAACCCGGGGAGCAAGGGCCGGCCGGAAGCATAGGCACCGGCTCCGACCGCCTTGCGGACGAGCACCGCCATGCCCGCACATTGCACCAGGGTGGCCCCGGTCAGGGCCCATGCCACACCGGTGAGACCGGCGCCCGAACGTAGGGCGATCCAGGCACCGCCGGCGATGAGGCCCACGAAGACGAACTTCAGTACGACGGCTGGCACGAGCAAGTCGGTGGCGCGAACGGTTGCATCGCCCAGTTTGGTGAGCGCGCGGCAGGCGAGCCCTGCGAACAAAATCGCCGCGATGGGACCGGACGCCGCGAACCGAGGGCCCAGCAGCACGACGGCAACGTCAGACGCGAAGGCCGACAAAAACACCGTCGCCGGCAGCACGACCAGTCCGAGCAGCTGGATGCCGCGCTGGACGGTGCGCTGCAGTTCAAGCTGCCGGTCCTGCAGGGCGGACATGCCCGAAAACAGCACGTTATCGCTCAGCTTGCCGAGCACCGTGATGGGCAAACTGTAGAGGTACGCCGCCCGGTCGTACACGCCCGTCGCCTCCCACCCCCGCAAACTCAAACTCAAACTCAAACTTGAACTCAAACTCACCACCAGCGTATCCACCTTCGTCGCCGCGTAGTTTGCCAGGTTGAAGAGGGTGCTGCGCGCCCCATAGCCCAGCATGCTGCGGAGGGAGGCGGCGGACGGCCAGCCGCGGACGGGGTAGGGGGCCTGGAAGGTGTTGAATACGCCCATGAGGGCGTTTTGGGCCAGCAAGGCCGCAACATAGGACCACACGCCCGCGCCCGCCCACGCGAGTCCCAGGCCGATGCCCAAATTTCCGATGCCCATCGCCAGCAACGAGGACCGAAAAAGCTTGTCGAAGGCCATGCGCCGGATGAGTAGGCTGCGCGGTACGAGGGTGAATCCGGAGATGACGAAGCTCAGGGCGATGACCCGCAGTACGTCGACCAGCAGTTCCGTGTCGCCGGAGGTTCTGGCGGCATAGAGGGTGCCGACCGCCGGGGCCGCGGTCCAAAGGATGCCGAAGCTCCCCACGCCGAGCGCCGCGGACGTCCAAAACGCCGTCACCACATCCGCGTCCGAGAGCTCTTTGCGCTGAACGAGTGCTGGGCCGATGCCGATTTGGGCAAAAATCTCGACCACGCCCACCACGACGAGCGCGATGGCCATGATTCCGAAATCCGCCGGGGACAGCAGGCGCGAGAGCACCGCCGTAAAGAGGAGCTGCAGGACGATCTGCACGCCTACGCTGAGCGTCTGCCACCGGATGGCCTGGCCCCAACCCGCCATGGACTCAGCGCGCGATGCTCACGCTGCGCTTCTCCCGGATGACCATGATTTTCACTTGGCCCGGGTAGGTCATTTCGTTCATGATGCGCTGCGAGATGTCGAACGAGAGCTGGTCGGCTTGGTCGTCGCTGACCTGGTCGCTTTCCACCATGACGCGCAGCTCGCGGCCTGCCTGGATGGCGAAGCTCTTTGTGACGCCGGGGTATTCCATCGCCAGGTTCTCGAGGTCCCGCAGGCGCTGGATGTAAGCTTCGACCATCTCGCGGCGGGCACCAGGACGCGCACCGCTGATGGCGTCGCACACCTGCACGATGGGGGAGAGAAGGGTCGTCATCTCGATCTCGTCGTGGTGCGCTCCGATGGCGTTGCAGATGTCCGGGCGTTCGCCGTGACGTTCTGCGAGCTTCATGCCGAGGAGTGCGTGTGGCAACTCGCTTTCCTCATCACTGACTTTGCCGATGTCGTGGAGCAGGCCGGCGCGTTTGGCCGCCTTGGCGTCGAGCCCCAGCTCGGCGGCCATGGTGGCACACAAATTCGCAACCTCACGGCTGTGCTGAAGCAGGTTTTGGCCGTAGGACGAACGGTACTTCATCCGGCCCACCATGCGCATCAGCTCGCCTTTGATGTTGTGGATGCCCAAATCGATGCACGTCCGCTTCCCGATTTCGTGGATCTCCTCGTCGACCTTCTTCGTCACCTTCGCCACGACCTCCTCGATGCGGGCGGGGTGGATCCGGCCGTCGGTCACGAGCTGGTGCAGCGAAAGGCGCGCGATTTCACGGCGCACCGGGTCGAAGCAGCTCAGGATGATGGCTTCCGGCGTATCGTCTACGATGAATTCGACTCCGGTGGCCGCTTCTAGGGCCCGGATGTTCCGGCCGTCGCGTCCGATGATTCGGCCTTTTACGTCGTCGTTCGTGATATTGAAGACGCTGACCGCGTTCTCGACGCTGTGCTCCGTGGCGACCCGCTGAATGGTCTGGACCACGATTTTCTTCGCGTCCTGGTTTGCCTTCACCCGGGCTTCCTCGAGGATTTCTTGTACCTGGTTGGCTGCCATGGATTTGGCCTCGCCGACGACCTGTTCGCGCAGTTCCTTTTTCGCATCCTCCGCGCTCATGTTCGCTGTCTTCTCGAGCAGCTCTACGGAACGCAAGCGGTTCTTTTCCAGTTCTTTTGCCTTCGCTTCGGTGGCCTCAAGCCGCTGGTTGAGCTTTTCGAGTTCGCGGTCGAGGTGCTTTTCCTTGCCGACGACGCGGTCCTGGTCTCGCTTGAGGGCATCGAGTTCCTGTTTGACCTTTTCTTCCCGCTGGGTAACGGATGCTGAACGGTCTTTTAACTCTTTCGCATTCTGTTCTTTAAGCTCGATAAACTTCTCTTTCGCTTGCAGGATTTTCTTTTCCTTCAGGATTTCGCCTTTGCGCTCAGCTTCGGCGATAATGTCGCTCGCCCTGCGGGCCAAAAGCCGGGTAAACAGCGCATAACCTCCGGCTGCTCCTGCGAGCAGACCGATGATCGCGCCGAGAATAAACGTGGTGTCCATGGGATGGGTTTGCTGGATCAGCCCTCCGCGAGGCGGTCGAGCCGACCGAGCAGCACATCGAGGGAGGCTTCCAGCTCCGGGGTCCAATGCACGCCGGCCGCAGGGCTGTCCTCCG
>JBMTYE010000187.1:0-3936 GCA_049454255.1 Flavobacteriales bacterium | reverse complement strand
CATGAATCGGTGATGGAAGGGGCGACGATGCGGATGCGACCGATGGTCGGGGTCGCGCTGCCGATCGGTGGGCGGATCGTCTTCCGTCCGATGGGGCCGCATGTGATGCTGCTAAGGTTGCGCGACCCGCTGGTGCCGGGGGATTCGGTGGATCTGTACTTCACGCTGGACCGGAAGGAACTGCTGTACTTGCGGACCGGGCCGGGGGCGCCGTTCGTGGGGGCGGTCGAGGCGGTGCGGGCGGACGGGTCGACCGCGGCGTGGCGGGATACGTTGACGGCGGGGGAGGATCGGATGTTCCGTGTGGTGTGGCGGGTGCCTGCGCTCGCTGGGGAGGACGCGGTGCGGGTGCGGGACGTGCACCGTTCGACCGAGGTGGTGGCCGATGTCGTGCGGGCCGATGCGACCGGGAGGTACCTCGCGGGCGTGGACGGGTGGCCGGTCGATGGGCGGGGGGTCGCCGCGGGGGATTCGCTCGTGCTGCGCGGGCTGCCGGGGGAAGGGTGGAGCTGGACCCATGCGCCGGTGGCGCCGCGGTTGCCGGCCCCGCCGTTTGCATCGACGCGCAATGCGGCGGATACCCTGGACTTCGTGGAGGCGATCCGGCTGACGGCCGACGCAGAGGGCAGGGCGGTGTGCGTGGTCGCGCCCGGGCTGAACGTGTTCGTGAGCGACGCGCCGGGAAGCCCCGAGGTGCGAGCGGTGGGCCGTGGCCGTGAATTTCCCCACATGCGGAACGTGGTGGACCTGGTGGAGGCCACCCGGTACATCCTGTCGCGGTCGGAATACGAGCGGATGCGGGAGGCCGAGGACATCAAGGGGGAGTTGGATCGGTTTTGGCTTGCGTGCACGGAAGATCCCGTGCGCGCAGCCCAACTCATCGCCACCTACTACGCCCGGGTCGAAGAAGCGAATCTCTACTTCTCCGGGCTCCGCGACGGCTGGCGAACAGACCGCGGCATGGTGCATATCGTCTTCGGTGTGCCGACCCGAATCCGAACCTCACCGGGCGCAGAATGGTGGATCTACGGCGAGGAAGGCAACGTCAACACCGTGATTTTCAGATTCAACCACACGTCGACCCCGTTCGATGATTCCGTTTGGGTGCTCGACCGCTCCGTCCAGTTCCGCACGGCGTGGGACCGCATGGTCACGGCGTGGCGCACGGGCCGCATCCAGGGCGATTGATGGGCGCGTGCTCTGCAAGGCTGCCGTTCCGGCCTACCTTGCAGGCCAAACCCTTTAGCCGCATGCCCCGCCCCGACTTCTCCCTCGACTTCTCCCGACCTGAACGCCCTGACCGTCCGCAGCGCTCGGACCGGTCCACCTCAGATCGCGGCGGCAACCCGGGCGGCAACCGCGGCTCCCGTCGCCCCCATGCACCCCGGCCCTCGGGCACTCCCGCTCCTTTCGTTATGGGTTGGCATTCCGTGGCCGAGGCGTTAGACGCCGGCAAAGAACTCCAGCGCGTTCTCCTCCAACGGGACGAAAAGGGCGAACGCACCACCGCCCTCCTCAAGCGCCTCCGCGACGCCGGAATCCCCGTCGCGCGCGTCCCCCGCGAAAAACTCGACCGCGTCACCCGCAAAGCCCACCAAGGCATCATCGCCTTCCTCTCCCCCATCACCTACGCCCCCCTCGACGAACTCGTCTCGGGCGCATTCGAATCCGGCACCCCTCCCCTCTTCGTGGCCGTCGATGGCGTCACGGACGTCCGCAACCTGGGCGCCATCGCCCGTTCTGCCGAGTGCTTCGGTGCTACCGGGCTCATCGTGCCAGCCCTCGGCTCGGCTCCCATCCAAGAGGACGCCATCAAGGCCTCCTCCGGCGCCCTCCTCCGCCTCCCCGTCGCCCGCGTCGCCACCCTCGAAGCTGCCCTGAAGGACCTCCAATTCCGGGGCATCCGCGTCGCCGGCCTGACCGAAAAATCCGAACTCGACCTCAACGACGCCCTCCTCGAACGTCCGCTGTGCATCGTCCTCGGCGACGAGGAAACCGGCCTGTCCGCCGCTGTCCTCGCCCAGTGCGACGACCGCTACCGCATCCCGATGACCGGAGCCACCGCCAGCCTCAACGTCTCCGTCTCCGCCGGCATCGCCCTCTATGCGGTCGCGGTCGCAGCGCTCAGCCCCGGAAGTTGAATCCGCGGTAGACCCCCGCGTCGCCCAGTTCCTCCTCGATGCGGAGGAGCTGGTTGTACTTCGCCACCCGATCCGACCGGCTGGCCGAGCCGGTCTTGATTTGGCCGGTGTTGAGCGCCACCGCAAGGTCCGCGATGGTCGTGTCTTCCGTTTCGCCCGACCGGTGGCTCATCACGCTCGTGTAGCCTTTGCGGTGAGCCAAACTCACCGCCTCGATGGTCTCGGTCAGGGTTCCGATCTGGTTCACCTTCACTAAGATCGAGTTCGCAATCCCCTCCTCGATGCCCCGGGTGAGCCGCGCGACATTCGTCACGAAAAGGTCGTCCCCGACGAGCTGAATGCGGTGGCCTAACTGCTGCGTCATCGTTTTCCACGCCGCCCAATCGTCCTCCGCGCATCCGTCCTCGATGCTCGCAATCGGGTACCGGTCGCACCATCCACTCCACCACCCCACGAGCTCCGCCCCCGTCATCCGGCTACCGTTGCTTTCAAAGGTGTAGAGCCCCGTTTCCGGATTGTAGAACTCGCTGCTCGCGGCATCCAGCGCGATGACCACGTCTTCGCCCGGCACGTATCCGGCCTTTTCGATGGCGGCTAACACCACCTCGATAGCTTCCTCGTTCGAGGCCAAGTTCGGGGCAAATCCGCCCTCGTCCCCGACGTTCGTGCTGTGGCCCTTCGATTTCAGAACGGCCTTGAGGTGGTGGAAGATCTCCGTTCCCATCCGCAACCCGTCGGTAAAGGTCTCCGCCCCTACGGGCATGACCATAAACTCCTGGATATCAATCTTGTTGTCCGCATGGCTCCCTCCGTTGAGGATGTTCATCATCGGCACGGGCAGGGTGTGTGCGTTGACGCCCCCGACGTAGCGGTACAGGGGCAGACCCACTGTTTCTGCAGCAGCGTGGGCGACAGCGAGCGAAACGCCGAGCAGCGCATTCGCTCCGAGCTTGCCCTTGTTCGCCGTACCGTCGAGTTCAATCAGGGCGGCGTCGATGGCCCGTTGGTCGGTGACATCCATGCCGTTCAGTTCATCGGCAAGCACCTCGTTCACGTGTGAAACGGCCTTCGCCACCCCTTTGCCCATCCACTCGGGTTCGCCGTCGCGGAGCTCGACCGCTTCGTGCATGCCCGTGCTTGCTCCGGAAGGAACTGCAGCCCGTCCGACATCGCCGTCGGTGGTTACGACCTCTACTTCGATGGTCGGGTTGCCGCGTGAATCGAGGATTTGGCGCGCGTGGATTTCGTCAATGTAGCTCATGGTCGAGAGGGAATCGTAGGAATGAAACGGGAGGTTCGGGTGGCTCAGGCAGGGACGGCCACGTGGCGCATGGATTCAACAAACCGATCGAACAGGTACCTGCTGTCGTGCGGACCGGCAGACGCCTCCGGATGGTACTGCACGGAGAACACGGGCAGCGTGGCATGGGCCATCCCCGCTACAGTGCCGTCGTTCAGGTGGCGGTGGGTCTCCCGCAGATGCGGATGGGCTTCAAGACCGGAGCGGGAGACGACGAAGCCGTGGTTCTGGGCGGTGATTTCGCACTTGCCCGTCTCCAGGTTCAGAACCGGGTGGTTCACGCCCCGGTGGCCGTTGAACATCTTTTCCGTCGTCAGGCCTTGGCTGAGTGCGAGGATTTGGTGTCCGAGGCAGATGCCAAACACCGGACGGCCACTCGCGACCAGGTGCTTTACCTCCTCCACCACGTCCGGCATGGCACTCGGATCTCCCGGGCCATTGCTCAGCAAGATGCCGTCTGGGTTCCAGGCCAGCAGATGCTCCGCAGAGGTATTA
>JBMTYE010000186.1:0-3950 GCA_049454255.1 Flavobacteriales bacterium | reverse complement strand
GTAAGCTTGACATCTCGCCCTTCGCCATGAAGCGGGCGCTGCTGCGCCTGCCTGCCGAGCGCATCACCGACCCGTCGCTCGCCCGGCTGTACGAAACGACCATCGGTGCGTACCTCGACAAGGTCGATTTGCTCGCCTCCGTGGGGACGCCTGAGTTCTTGTACAACTCGTTGCGCTACTACGGTGCACCCTCTGCGACCGACCTGCGGAATGCCACTTACTTGCTCCATTTGCCTGAAGTCGAGGGAGATGCAGATGTCGAGCGGCCCATTCCGGATGCGGAGGCCGTTGAAGCCTTCCGGGAGGGCCTCGCGCGCTACGGGATCACCGGGCGTGCGGAGCTCTCGAACCGCATCGTGGCGGACGCCATGGTGATGAACCGGGAACGCAAGGTGCTCGTGCGCAAGGGGGCGGCCTTTCGGCCGAAGGAGCTGGCCTACCTGATCCACCACGAGGTCGGGGTGCATTTAGTGACCACCGTCAACGCCGAAGCCCAACCCCTCCGCCTCCTCTCCCTGGGCACACGCGTGAGCACCCGCACGCAGGAGGGCCTCGCCGTGCTCGTCGAGTACCTCAGCGGCAGCACCACCCTCAGGCGGTTGCGCGAGCGCGGGCTGCGCACCCTCGCCGTCGACGCGGTCGTCCACGGCGCCGACTTCGTGGAGACGTACCGCATGCTCACGAAGGAGTATGGGCTCGCGGCAGAGGCCGCCTTCGGTTTGGCCGCGCGCGTCCACCGGGGCGGTGGCCTGACGAAGGACTACCTCTACCTCCAAGGCCTGCGCGAAGTGTTCGCGATGTGGCGGCGCGGCGCGGACCTCAGTCCCCTCCTCGCCGGCAAATGCTCGATGGAGTACTACGCCGAGCTTTCGGACCTACTCGCGCGCGGCGTACTCGAGGCCCCTCGGCTGCGGCCCATTCCACTCGATGCCCCGAGCACGGGCCTGAACGGCCCCATCTTCGACTATATCGTCAGCGGAATCCGTTGATTTCCATTGATTAGGGCACGAAGCTGCTGCAGAGAGCCAGAGTTTCATATCCCAAACGTGCGAGACCTCCCCTCCGCTATCCCTGATCTGCATCAGCCTTCACAATTCACACGGCATAAAAAACCGCCGACCCTGAGGCCGGCGGTTAGCAAAGTCCATCCTTTCTGAATCGTCAGTCTTCTAGACAACGAATGGAGAATCCGCTGTTTTTGTCGATGTTGATGATGTTCGCGGTACCATCCTGGTAGGCGGATGCTCGGGCAGAGTTCGCAGAGGTTGCCTCCGTCGAAGTCCACATGCTCAGGCGAGACCCGAATAACTGGTAAGTGCCGAACGAGTCCCTCGCACCCCCGGGGAGACCATTGAATCCAATGTCATCCGTTCCATTCCAAGCCGGCGGCAGCGCTTTCAACTTGGTTCCCGCCACGCTGAATCCCCCGAGGTAATTAACCAACGAATCAAATGCAGCCTCAGATGGAACGTGCCACCCCGTTGGACATAACCCACGCGCATCGCTAACTGCGAACCAATTGTAAAGACGACCATACGTAGCGACATTTGCCACGTCATTTCCAGGGTTTGCTCGACCTGGCGTTGATAACGCTCCCCATTGCGTTGCATCATGACCTGCGGGAATATTATCACCATTATTGAAAGTGGTGACTTTCAGATTCTCGTCAAACCAGCACTGAGTCTCTGCCTGGATGACACCGTAGTAGTAGGATTGGTGGAGAACCGAATCCACACTGCACCGTGTCAAGAAGCTGAGGGTGTCGCCTGTCGAGGTGCCAGCCACATTTTTCGCGAATGCTGCGAAGTAATACCGCGTTGCGGGGTCAAGACCGGTCAGCGCATAGGTGAAAGGCGTCGCCGTACCGGTAACACGAATCGAATCCGTCAAATTTGTCGCACTCGTTCCATATCGGAACCACTGGGCTGTAATCGCCCCATTTCCGTCACTAATTACCTTCCCATGTAACGTAACGCTCGTTGCTGTAATCAGAGATGTGCTGTCCGTATCAACCGTCGGGGCCACAGGAATCCAAAAGCTCAAGGTGTCTCCGGATGAGGTCCCCTTCGCATTCTTAGCAAATCCCGCAACCCAGTACTGACCGGATGCCAACGCCGTCACATCTTTTGTGAATGGAGTCGTCGTGCCAGTTACCCGAATTGAGTCTGTCAAATTCGATGCAGACTGACCATATCGGAACCATTGATCTGTAACTGACTCTCCGCCATCGGAAGTCACTTTCGCGTGGAAGGTCGCACCCGTTGCCGTGATTGCTGAGATACTATCGGTAACCACCACGGGCGCCGTCGCACGCTGGAAGTCGAGATCGTCTTTCAAACCCGCAAGGCTATCCAAAAGGGCCGCACACCTGTAAATCCGATAAACCTTGGAGACGACTCCAGCATCTGTTACCGGAAGTCCATATTCTCCGCGAAGCGTATCCGGCAGTGATGCTTCGAATGCCAAAGTATCTTCATAGGCACGAATCTGCTCGATGAGCTCCCAATACGCGCAGGTCTCGTAGTTCTTTGAGGGATCTCCTTGTGCTTGCAGCATAGAAACTCCACAAAAGAGCAAAATCACAGCAGCGGTGATAAATCGCTTCATGATGGAAAAAGTTGGTTAAGCAGGTTGAAAATTACGACTTAATTATATGGAAACCCGCCCAAAAGCCTTGTATTTCAATCACCTACCAGACGTCATATTCATAACATATAAATCATAATTCCAGAAAAAGACTCAACGTGATTGTGTCAATATCAGTTGCACTTTCATCACTATTAACGTGTTAAATTACTGTTAACCAGCCGCCTGGGTGTCACCACAGCAAAACACCCTCCTCAACCTCAACCTCAACCTCAACCCCTCACCCGCAGCGCCTCCCGCACGCACTCCACCGCCTCTTCGATCCGCGGGATTTCCAGCACATAGGCCAAGCGCACTTCCTGCAGCCCAGCGCCAGGGGTGGCATAGAATCCGCTATTCGGCGCCATCATGACCGTGGCACCGTGGTGGCCGAAGGACTCGAGCATCCACCGGCAAAAGGCGTCCGCGTTGTCGATCGGAAGGCGTGCAACGGCATAGAAGGCGCCGCCGGGGCGGGGACACAGCACGCCGTCGATGGAGGAGAGGCCGTCGACGAGGGCGTCGCGGCGGCGACGGTATTCTGAACGGACCGCGTCGAAGTAGGAAGCGGGGGTGTGAAGGGCGGCTTCGGACGCGATTTGGCCGAGCGTCGGGGGACTCAGGCGGGCCATCGCCATTTTCATGGCAGCCCGGCGCAACTCGGCGTTGCGGGTGACTAGGGCCCCGACGCGCGCGCCGCACATGCTGTAGCGCTTGGAAACGCTATCGATCACCACCGCGTGGGCCTCAAGTCCTGGGAACGACAGGATGCTGCGCGGCATGGTTCCATCGTACGTGAACTCGCGATAGACCTCATCCACAATGAGATAGAGGTCGTGCTGCCGCGCCAAATCCGCCAACACCGCAAGTTCCGCCTCCGAATACACCGTTCCCGTCGGATTCCCTGGATTGCAGATCAAGATGGCCCGAGTGCGCTCTGAAATCGCCGCAGCAAAGGCCTCCATCGGCGGCAGAGCGAACCCGTCCTCAATCCGCGCCGTTACCGGGACGACCCGCGCCCCCGCGAGCATGGCGAAACTCGCATAGTTCGCGTAGAACGGCTCAGGAATAATCACTTCGTCGCCCGGATTCATCCCGCACGTGAACACGAATTGGAGGGCCTCCGAGCCCCCCGTCGTCACCATGATTTCGTCGGGAGCCACCTCGACCCCTACCGAAGCGTAGTACTGCGCTAGACCTTCCCTGTACGATGCGTAGCCCTCGCTCGGGCTGTACTCCAGTACCTTCCGGTCCAAGCCACGCACGGCATCGAGCGCGGTGTCCGGCGTGGCAATGTCCGGTTGACCGATATTCAGGTGAATGAC
>JBMTYE010000185.1:0-3970 GCA_049454255.1 Flavobacteriales bacterium | reverse complement strand
TGGTCAGTGATTTCGAGAACCCGGCCCAACCGGTCGCCTCGTTCACAGAGCCTGTGAGCACGAACCTGCGCGCCACCGGCACCTACTACCAAAACCTGTTCACCTCGCCGCCTTCGTTCGCCACCGTCGAGCCGGCGCAGGGAAGCGGCATGTGGATCATGTCGGCAAACCACGTGCCCGCGAACATCTTCATCTGCGGGGCGGCGATCGATGCCGCCCAGGCGACCACCAGCACCGGAACCTACTTTGATTTCGGCACCTTGAACCCAGAGCATGTGTACTTCAATGCTCTCGTTTATGGGTTTGGCGACGGCATCAGCCGGCTGCAAATCGGCCTGAAAGAAGACGACAACCTCGACGGCACCTACGACCGCTTCACGGAAGGCGCGTACAACGCGGAAGTGCCCATCGACTGGGTCGGCTGGAAAGTGGTCAGCATCCGGGC
This sequence comes from Flavobacteriales bacterium, assembly GCA_049454255.1. Classification (GTDB taxonomy): domain Bacteria; phylum Bacteroidota; class Bacteroidia; order Flavobacteriales_D; family Sanyastnellaceae; genus CAMCYM01. Next base: position 3,525 of record JBMTYE010000185.1, on the reverse strand, counting down.
GGATGCCTTCCTGCGCAGCACCATCGGGGGCTACGGAAACAACGACGCGACGGGGCGCCAAGACCTCGACCGAATCGTGCAGGTGGAATTCCTGCTGCTCGCCCAAGAGCAGACCACGGGCTTTGTGGGCCATGGACTGGACTTCTTGAACTTCACGGTATACGAGCCATGGCGTCCCTAAGGCCTTCGGTCTGGCATGTTGCCGGTCTGCTTGCCGCAGCAGGTGGGGGAATAGGCTGCGGTGTGGCCTTCAAACCGCTCGTGTTGGAAGATGCTCGCAAGGCCTACCTCGTCGATGTTCAGGATGTTCCCGTGCGCACGCAGGTCGTATTTGCCGACGCTACGACGGATGTTTGGGGACTCGAAAAGAGCCCGTGCAAGAACATCCGTGAGGTGCGCGACCCGGTGGCACAGGGCCAGTCAGCGCTGCAGCTGGAGTGGGATGCGGCCGGTTGTCCGTGGACTGGGATGGGCATCGGTTGGAACGCGTGGCTGCCGAAGGATCTGATGCCCTACATCGGCCGGGGAGAATTGCGGTTCCGCATTCGGTCCGTGGAGCCTGAGGCACGCGTGCCGCTCATCATCCTGCTGCTGGAGGACTATTCGGGAAAGATGGCTTCGGCGGTTTTCGGGACCCACTGCCTCGAACGGTATCCGCTGGACAGCGCGTGGCAGGAGGCGTCCATTCCGCTGGAGGCGTTCGATTTTGCGGGCCAAACCTGCGACCCCACAAACATCAAGCAGCTCGTCTTCGAGCTCCAAGGGTCCGGCGCGGTCCTCATCGACGCCATGGAAATCGGTCCCTTGCAGCCTCGGCCTGAACCGGACCGATCGGCCTTCCCCGAAAGCCGCGAGGCGCTGGCCCGTGGGATCACCGACGTGTGGCACCCTGGATACGCTGGCATGTGGGGCCTCGGAAAGACGCCCTGCCGCTCCTACCTCGCCGTTCCGGACGGGATCGCGATGCGTTGGGACGCCCGGTCCGACTGCGGCGACGGCCGCCAGCTGCGCTGCGGCGTCACCTGGTCGGACTGGCGGGCCGTCGACCTCGACGCGGCCCCCAGCGCCACCCTCGAACTCCGGTTCTCCACCTCCTCCGCAACCCTCCCCCCGGGACTCCAGGTCGCCCTCGAAGGCTGGAACGGTGCCCGCGCCGCACGCCCCGTGGCCGACCACGCCCGCCCCGACGCCGGCGCCTCCGGTCACTTCACGGTTGCCCTCACCCCCCGGGACTTCGATTTCGCCGCCGCTGGCGTCGACCCGAAGCGCATTCGTCAGCTCACCCTCGAAACCGCGACCGGCACGGAAGGCGAGGTGACCCTCCATTCCATCCGTTGGATCCATGAAAACTGAACACCACGCGCGCCGCTGGCGCACCCAGGGAAACATGCTCTTCGGGGCCGTCCTTGCAGTTGCGGTCGCCGGCTGCGGCGCCCCGCGGCCGGCCGGAGAGGCCGATGTCCGCGAAGCCTTCGTCGATTCTGTGCTCCAAGGGATGGCGCTGGAGGACAAAATCGGCGAGATGACCCAGCTGACTTTGGACATGCTGCTGGTCGGGGAAACCTACGCGTCGGTGGAGCCGCACACGCTCGATACGGCGGAAATGCGGCGAATTTTAGTCGATTTGCGGGTCGGGAGCATCCTGAACTGCGGGGGACACGGGGTAGAGGAAGACGTTTGGCGCGGATTTATCCGCGAAATCCAACGCCTCGCAACAGAGGAGAAGCCCACGGGCATTCCGGTGCTCTATGGCATTGACGCAGTGCATGGTGCAACCTACACGACGGATGCGGTGCTCACGCCCCAGCAGCTCGGACTGGCTGCCGCATGGGATACGGCGCTTGTGCGTGAGCTTGCGGGCCACACGGCGCTCGAGGTGCGCGCGTCCGGCATTCCGTGGAACTTCTCGCCGGTGCTGGACCTCGGCCGGGATCCGCGCTGGCCGAGATTTTGGGAGACCTTCGGGGAAGATCCGCGGGCGGTGGCGGACAACGGCGAAGCCATGGTGCGCGGGTACCAAGAAGGACCGGTGCCGTTCGCGGCGACCTTGAAGCACTTCTTCGCCTACGGCTCGACGGTGTCGGGCAAGGACCGCACGCAGAGCCTGTTGCCGGAGCGGGTGCTGCTGTCGCATCACCTGCCGCCGTTCGAGCGGGCCATCGCGGCCGGCGCGGCTTCGGTGATGGTGAACAGCGGGGAGCTCAACGGCATTCCTGTGCACAGTGACCCTTGGGTGCTGCAGGACATCTTGCGCGTCCGGTGTGGGTTCGAGGGGGTGGTGGTGACCGATTGGGAAGATGTGAAGTACCTCGTCACGCGGCACCGGGTGGCTGCGGATTATAAGGAGGCCATTCGGATGGCGGTGGAGGCAGGCATCGACATGGCCATGGTGCCCACGGACACGGAGTTCCCTGGGCTGCTGCTCGAGCTGGTGCGCGAAGGCCAAATTTCCGAGTCGCGCATCGACGAAAGTGTGCGGAGAATTTTGCGGATGAAGTACGACCTCGGGCTGTTCCAGGACCCGCTGGGCTGGGAGGAGGCGGACAAATTGCACAATCGGGAGGCAGCGGCCGCGGCGGCTCGGAAAGCGGCCGAGGGCTCGCTGACGTTGCTGAAAAACGGCAAAGACAGCACCGCGACCGTTCTCCCGCTCGCCCCGGGCACCCGGGTGTGGGTGAGCGGCCCCACAGCAGATGGCGTCACGTGGCTGAACGGCGGCTGGACCGGAACGTGGCAGGGCGCGGATACCGCCTACGTCAGCAAAACCGCGCTCACGGCGTGGGAGGCCCTGTCCGCCCAATTCCCCGGAGCCCTTCACTCGCCCATCGGTTTCGGTGCCACTGCCGCGGACATCGACGCCGCCGCTGGGGCGTGCCGGCGGGCTCGACCGGACGTGGCCGTGCTCTTCCTCGGTGAGCAGACCTACACGGAAAAACCGGGCGACATCGAAGACCTGTCGCTGGAGTCGGCGCAGCAGGAGCTCATTCGTGCGGTGGCCGCAACCGGGGTTCCGGTGGTGGCGGTATTCCTGGCGGGCCGGCCGCGCACCTTCGATGCCGTGGAGCCGCTGCTCGATGCAGTCGTGATGGCGTACTTGCCCGGGGACGCCGGGGGGGAGGCGATTGCCGGGTTGCTTGCGGGCGAATTCAATCCGCGCGGGCGGCTGCCGTTTACGTGGCCGCGCCACCCGTCGTCGCATACCCCGTACGACCACAAATACACCGACCGCATCCACACGGATTTCAGCGAAACAGCTCACCGGCCGCAGTACCCGTATGGATTTGGGTTAGGCTACACGGCGACGCGCATGGTGGCCATGCGGACGGACCGTTCGAGCTATGCAGCTGACGATACCGTGCAGGTGGAAGTCGACATCGAGGCCTTGGGTGGTGCGGCAGATGAGGTGCTGATGTTGTTCAGTTCGGATTCGGTCGCGTCGGTTACGCCGCCGGTGGCTCGGCTGGAGGCCTGGCGCCGCGTGGCCCTGCCTGCGGGGGCGCGCGCAACGGTGCGCTTACTCGTGCC
>JBMTYE010000184.1:0-3988 GCA_049454255.1 Flavobacteriales bacterium | reverse complement strand
GCCCTCGCCGCAGCGGGGACATTTGAAGCCTAAGATGGCCTTGAGGCGAGCAATTCCGCGGGTCATGGGCGCGAAAGTAGGTCGAAAGCCGGGCCCCGGACGGGACTTGGGTCACCTCCGCAGCGAGGAAAGGTCACTTCACGTCCTGCATCTCGACAAGGCGGCGGTATAGGCCGGCAGCGTCGGACATCAGCGTTTCGTGGGGGCCGGTGGCGACGACTCGGCCGCGGTCGAGCACGACGATGAGGTCGGCCCGGCGGACCGTGCTGAGGCGGTGGGCGATGACGATGGAGGTGCGACCCGCCATGGTGCGGTCGATGGCCTGTTGGACGAGGTGTTCCGATTCCGTGTCGAGGGCGGAGGTGGCCTCGTCGAGGAGGAGGAGCGGCGGGTCGCGGTAAAGGGCGCGGGCGATGGCGATGCGTTGGCGCTGGCCGCCGCTGAGCCGGCCGCCGCCGTCGCCGATGCCGGTGGCGAAGCCGTCGGGCAGGCGGTCGATGAACTCGAGCGCGTTTGCCGCGGCGGCGACGGCCGTGAGGCGGTCGGGATCGAGGGGGGCACCGAGGGCGATGTTGTCCGCGATGGTGCCGTTGAAGAGCAGGGGGTCTTGGGCGACGATGCCCATGTGGGAGCGCAAGGCGTGGGCGGCGACGTCGCGGAGGTCGACGCCGTCGATGAGGATGCGGCCCCCGGTGGGGTCGGCGAAACGCGCGACCAACTGGGCGAGAGTGGATTTGCCCGAGCCGGAAGGACCGACGAGGGCCACGGTCGCGCCCCGGGGCACCTCGAAGGAGACGTCGCTGAGCACGTCGGCCTCGGAACCGGGGTAGCGGAAGGACACGCCCTCGAAGCGGAGGCGGTCGGCCAGGGGCGGACACGGCACGGGTACCTCCGGGTCGGGAATGCGCCAGGGTTCTTTGAGGATGGCGTCGAGCCGGTCGAGCGATGCGGCTCCTTTCGAGAGCTTGAACCAGCCGTCGGAGATAGCGCGGGCGGGGGGAATGATTTGGGAAAACACCACCAAATACCCGATGAACCACTCACCGCTCAGCCCCCCTTCGCCCCGCAGCACGAGCAGTCCGCCAAATCCGAGCAACACCGCCATGACCGAGAGCGAAATGGTTTCCGACATCGGCGACGCGAGGTATTCGCGCTTGTACAGGCGCCGCATCAGCCGGAAGTAGTCGGAATTCACCGCGCGGAAGCGTTCGCGGAAGGCCGGCTCTGCGTTGAACCCGCGCACCGCGCGGATGCCACCGAGTGTTTCGTCGACGAGCGACATGAGGTCGCCGAGGCTGTCTTTGCCGCGCCGCGCCGCGTGCTTGAGCGCCTTCGCAATGCGGCTGATGAGCCACCCGCTGACGGGCAGAAACACCAGCGCAAACAGCGTAAGCTCCCAGCTCATGGCGAAGAGCGTGGCCAGCGAAACGAGGATGACGAGCGGCGATTTGAACAGCACCTCGATGGTACCGATGATGCTGAATTCCACCTCGTTCACGTCATTCGTCATGCGGCTGAGCGTGTCCCCGCGCCGCGCGTCCGTGAACCAGCCCACCGGCAGCTCCAGCAGCTTGTCGTACACCGCCGTGCGCAGGTCGCGGGCGATGCCCGTGCGGATGGTCGCCAAACTAAACAACGCCGCATACTGCACCGCATTCTTCACCACCGCCAGCACCACGATGGCCACACACAGCAGCACCAGCGCCCGTTCTGTCCCGTGGGTGACCACGAGGGCATCGAACCCCGACGTGATCGTATCCAGTAGACCAGACGCTTCTCCGGCATCCGCCGCAGCCGGTCCGCTGGGCATGAACAGGATGCGTAGGAACGGCACGACGCTGAGGAAGGTGAAGAGCGAAAGCACCGCGCCCAGCGCGTTGAATCCGATGTTCAGCGCCACCGGGCCGCGGTACCGGGCCAGCAGCACCTGCATTTCCTTCAGTCGCTTCATCCCAGCAGGTCCACCAGCTGTTCCGAGTAGCCCGTGTAGCCGGACGGAGTCAGGGCGCGCAGCTCCGCGCGGACCGCTTCCGACACGTCGAGCGACGCGATGAAGTCGGCGATGGCGGCGGCGTCGATGCCCGCTTGGCCGCGGGTGAGGGCTTTGAGCGCCTCGTAGGGCTGCGGATAGCCGGCGCGGCGGAGCACCGTTTGGATGGGTTCTGCGACGACGGCCCAGTTGTTTTCGAGGTCGCGGGCCAGCGCTGACTCGTTCAGGACGAGCTTGTTCACCCCCTTTTCGAGGGAGGCGGCTGCGATGCACACATGGGCCAGCGGCACGCCCAGGTTGCGGAGGACCGTGGAATCCGTGAGGTCGCGCTGCAGTCGGCTGATGGGCAGCTTCTCGGCCAGGTGACCGAGCTGGGCGTTTGCCCAACCGAGGTTGCCCTCGGCGTTCTCGAAGTCGATGGGATTCACCTTGTGGGGCATGGCGGAGGAGCCGACTTCGCCGGCGCGAACCGTTTGGGTGAAGTAGTCCATCGCGATGTACTGCCAGATGTCGCGGGCGAAGTCGATGAGCACCGTGTTCACGCGGCGCAGGGCGTCGCACTGGGCGGCCAGGGTGTCGTAGGGCTCGATTTGGGTCGTGAGGGGGGTGCGCTGCAGGCCCAAGCGGTCTTCGACGAACGCCCGACCGAAGGCGGGCCAGTCGACCTCCGGGTAGGCGACGTGGTGGGCATTGAAGCCGCCTGTCGCGCCCCCAAATTTGGCGGCCGGCCGGATCCGGGCCAGCTCCGCGAGGGTCGCATCGAGCCGGAGGACGAACACCGCCCATTCCTTGCCGAGGGTCACCGGCGATGCCGGCTGGCCGTGTGTCCGCGCGAGCATCGGCACCCCCTTCCACTGCCGCGCGCGGTCCGCGAGGAGCTCGCGCACGCGGTGGAGCATGGGCAGCACCACGTCTTGCAGGGCCCGCTGGAGGGACAGCGGCAGGGCGGTGTTGTTCACGTCTTGCGAGGTCAGGCCGAAGTGCACAAACTCCGTGGCCGCTCCAGCGCCGATGGCGTTCAGCTGCTCCTTGAGCCAGTACTCGACCGCCTTGACGTCGTGGTTCGTGGTCCGCTCCGTGGCCTTGATGGCTTGGGCGTCGTCGAGGGAGAAGTTGCGGTAGAGCGCGCGGAGGTCGTTTGGCCGGTCGAAGACCGGAAGCTCGGGCAACCCCACCTCCGAGAGGGCGATCAGGTACTCGACCTCGACCTCCACCCGGTGGCGGATCAGGCCCCATTCCGACAGGTAGGGCGCAAGCAGCGAGGCCGTCGCACGGTACCGGCCGTCCACCGGAGCAAGGGCCGTCAGGGCATTCAATTCCATGGCCCGGCGAAGGTACGCTTATCCCCGGACGAGCACGCGGTAGGTGTATGCGGGCAACGTGAGCGTAAATCACATCATTCAACTCAGTGCCCCTGAATTTTCCACCTAATGGGAATGAAACAACCCCGTCTATTCCGCGTAGTAGTCGGACATGCATCAGACCGCAGTCCCCCTCATTGTCAATTTCACACCGACGGGGATGATTCCGACGAAGGACAAAGTCCCATCGGTTCCCATCTCCGCGAATGAAATCATTGAGGAGGTTCATCAAGCATACGAACTCGGAATAACGCTCGCACACCTCCATGCACGCAAAACCGACGGCACCCCCAGCATAGAAGCAGCCGATTACCGACCTATTCTTGAAGGTGTGCGGTTGCATTGTCCCGATTTAGTCATCTGCACCTCACTCAGTGGACGGAGTGTATCCGATCCGATGGCGCGAGCGGAAGTGCTATCCCTCCGCCCCGACATGGGGTCGCTCACGTTGAGTTCGTTGAATTTCGTTCAGCAGGCGAGTATAAACTCACCACAAACCATACAATTCCTGGCACATGCCATTCAGGAGGCTGGTGCTCGACCTGAACTGGAGGTGTTTGATTTGTGCATGATGAACTATCTCAATTATCTCATCTCCAAAGCGAAAATCACCTCCCCCTACTACATCAACATCATT
>JBMTYE010000183.1:0-4007 GCA_049454255.1 Flavobacteriales bacterium | reverse complement strand
GTGAGAACGGACAGTACGATGTGCTGCTCGGCGAACAGTGGGTGGACTGCGGTGGTGAATGTGAGCCATGCGCGCCGGGCTTTAATGGTGTGCTTGATCCGGGTGAGACGGGAATCGACTGCGGCGGAACAACCGGTGTTGCCTGTGGCGAACTCTGCGGTGATGGGCTGCTCAATGGCCTCGAAGAAGGCGTCGATTGCGGGGGGCCGGACTGCGAGGTGTGCCCCACCTGCGTTGACGACCTCATGAATGGTGATGAAATCGGCATCGACTGCGGGGGGCCGGATTGCGATCCATGCGCTACGAATGGCAACTGCACGAACGGATTGCTTGACGGCGATGAACTCTACATCGACTGCGGCGGGTCTACCTGCCCCGATTGCGAGGCAGTGCTCACGTGGAAGGCAAATGGAACCACCATCGTCGCTGATTTCCAAGCCACTGCAACCCTAGGAGGCAATGGAACGCTGACCATCGCGGGTCTTGCGCTTACCACCGCTGGCATCGGATTCACCCTGGCGGAACCTGCTCTCGTGGGATGGGTCACAGGGGCCGTTGTGCAATGTGCGCCCTCCTCCGCACCAGGTTCCGTGGGTGTATTCACCGCAATCGGTGGAAACCAGTATTCCACTGCAAACGGCGGCGCTGTGAACGTCGAAATCGACTATATCGTCCCGGAGGCAGGTGGCATCGTCGTCGGTACGTTCAGCGGATCGATGGTCGATGGGACCGGTGCGAACGTGACCATTTCTCTCGGTTCGTTCATCCTTCCCATCCAGTAAATCTGCAGGACCTCACTCGGTCCGAATCAGGTCGTAGAGCGCATCCAGTTTGGGCGCAAGCACGATTTCGATGCGGCGGTTCTTCGCTTTGTTCGCCGGATCGACCGGATGGTATTCGCTTCGGCCTGCGGCGGTGAGCCGGGTCGGGTCGATGGCTGCTCCTGATTTGGTCAGAATTCCCACCACCTCGGTGGCGCGCAACACGCTCAATTCCCAGTTGTTCCGGGGATGCGAGGGCGATTGTAGGGCATCGGTGTCGGTATGGCCCTCCACCACGATTTCGAGGTCTTTCGAACCCGCGACGGCTTTTGCAAGCTGCTCAAGTGCCTTGCGGCCTTCCGGTTCGACGGCTGTGCTTCCAGAGGCAAAGAGGAGTTTTGCCTCGAGACTGACATAGACTTTGCCATCGCGCTGCTCCACCGTCAATCCGCGGTCTTTGAACCCGAGCAGAGCATCCGCCACGCGCTGCCGCAGGGCATTCGCAGCCGCGTCACGTGAAGCCAGAAGCTGTTCGAGTTCTTCCACCCGCTGTGACCGCTCATTGAGCTCCGCGCTCCGCACGTTGAGATCTGCTTCGAGCCGACGCAAGGCATCCTCTTGCTGCTGCAACTCTGCGCGCTGCTTCATGACCCCTTCGAGCAACTTGCGGTTTTCATCGGCCAAGGTGGCCAGGCCTTGGGAACCTTGGGCAGCGAGCGCCTCGTTGAGCTCCCGCAGACGGGTCAATTCTTCGCCCGCTTCCCGCGCCTCGATGCCGTAGCGGGAGGTGTCGCGCGCCATACGGGCGTTCGCTTTTTCCAGCGTGGCGATGCGGCCTTCCAATTCCTGGGCGGCGAGCGCTGCCTCACGTGCGTCAGCCACCATGCGTGTGTTTGCTGTCACCAAACTGTCGTTCGTGGCCGCCAACTGCTCGTAGGCCTGTGGGCCGACGCAGCTGAACATCGAAAAGACTCCGGCCACAGCACCGATAAGGGGAAGAATGCGCTTCATGCCGGAAAGTTCCGAAGCCTTGCGGACGGCAGCACGCCGGGTTATCAACCGCAAATTGTTGATAAGCCCGGTTTATTTCCGTATATTTACCACATGAGGTCCGCATTTGAACGCATGCTCGGGGGCATCCCCACGTGGATCAACCGGCGCTGTGCGTGGTTCTTCACAAACGGCTGCAAGCAGGCCGTGCGAAGCGAAGCTTAACTGAGAGCGACCGTCACGTTCTGCGGTTCAGAGAAAAACCGCATCGCCTCCCACCCCCCTTACCGACCGCCCCCCGACGACTTCACCCCGCCGAAGGGCGTCCGCAAATCCCGAACGAGCCAGCAGTTCGTCCAGACGATGCCCGTCTCCAGCGCCGCCGCGACACGGTGGGCCCGGGTAAGGTCGCGCGTCCAAACCGTAGCAGACAACCCGTATTCGCTAGCGTTTGCAAGCCGCACGGCCTCCGCTTCGTCGTCGAACGGCTGCAGGGTCACGACCGGCCCGAAGATCTCCTGCCGGTTGACATCACACTCGGGGCCGAGGCCTTCGATGACGGTGGGTTGCACGAAGTAGCCCCCGGCGCACCGCGTGTTCGGGGGGGCGGCAGCCCCGCCGCCGCAGAGGACAGTCCCGCCTTCCGCGCGGGCACGGTCGATGAAGCCGAGGACCTTGTCGCGGTGCGCCGCCGAGACGAGGGCGCCCATGCGGGTGCCGTCTTCGCTGGGGTCCCCGGGAACGAGCGAGGCGGCACGGGCCACGAAGGCATCGCGGAACCTCACGTAGATCGAGCGGTGGACGAGGATGCGGGAGCTGCAGAGACAGATTTGGCCCTGGTTCGCGAAAGAGGAGCGGACCGTGGTCCGTACGGCCTCGTCGAAATCGCAGTCGTCGAAGATCAGGGCAGCGTTCTTGCCACCCAGTTCCAGGCTGAGCTTGATGAACCGGTCGGCGGTCGTCCGGGAGATGTGCGCGCCCGTGGCCGTACCTCCCGTAAAGGAAATGGCCTTCACTCCCGTGTGCCGAACCAGGGCTTCCCCCGCCTCCGGACCGAGCCCGTGCACGATGTTGATGGTGCCCGGCGGAAGGCCCGCCTCCGTTGCTAATTCCCCGAGCATCGCCGCGGTCACGGGGGTGAGTTCGGACGGTTTGGCGACCACACAATTGCCCATCGCCAGCGCCGGCGCAATCTTCCATGTAAACAGGTACAGCGGCAGATTCCATGGCGAGATGCAGCCGACCACCCCGATGGGCTTGCGGTGCGTATAGTGCAGGTGGGTGGGGCCGGCCGGGAGGTGAGCCTCGCTTGCAAAATGGCGCACCGCGCTGGCAAAGAACCCGAGGTTTTGGACCGCCCGCGGGATATCCACCTCCCGGGCCAAACCGATGGGCTTCCCGTTGTCCCGCGACTCGGCCCGGGCAAATTCCTCGGCGCGTTCACGAACTAACTCGGCCCACTTCGTCAAACACTCCGCCCGGTGCTCGAGGGACATCTGAGACCACACCGGCAACGCCGCCCGTGCCGCCTCCACAGCTGCCTCTACGTCCGCCGCAGTCGAACGCGCCGCCCGGCCATAGACCTGTCCTGTAGCAGGTTCGATCAAATCCAGCCACCCGCCTTCTACTGCTCCGACCGACTGTCCACCGATGAGATTCCGCACTTCCATGGCCCGAAGGTATCCCCGCGGGCGGGCTTTTGAAGAACGAAGGGAATGCTTATCTTTGCACCCGCTCGATTCCCCGATGGTGTAATGGTAACACACCGGATTTTGGTTCCGTTTTTCCAGGTTCGAGTCCTGGTCGGGGAACACGGGATAAGCCGGCCGCAATGCCGGCTTTTTTTGTGCCTTTTTGGGAGGTGTTAAACCGGGGTTGCTGGTGCTTCAAGCCGACGAACTGGCCTTATCTTTCGTTCAAACCCCAACGCCCATGCGCACCTTCTTCGTTTCAGTGGCTCTCGGAGTGGCTTTGTTTGGCAGTGCCGAGGCACTGGCCCAAACCACCCCCTACAACCCGGACAGCAACGGCAACGGCGTTATCCTGACGCCGGACCTGATGGATCTTCTGACGCTCTTCGGTCAGCCGTTCACCCCGGCGCCCGTCCAAATCGACGGCCTGCCCGTGGACATAGCGGTCGCTCAGCTGCAAGCTGCTGTGGCTGAGCAACAGGCCACCATCGCTGCACTTGCGGCCACCGTTCAGACCCTACTGACCGCAGTACCCGCTCAGGGTCCATTCGACTGGGACGCCGCC
>JBMTYE010000182.1:0-4011 GCA_049454255.1 Flavobacteriales bacterium | reverse complement strand
GGAGGCGCGGTTTGCTGGCGCATTGCGGCGCCGTCAGCTGCGCTTGATTCTCGCTGGCAAGATGAAGCCGGGCGAGGCGACCGAGCTCAAGGCGCTGTTTGACTGAGCAGCGCGCGGAGGATGCGTTCGGGCGAGACCTTATGGGTGCAGCCCTCGGGGCCGTCGGGCCGGCCGTAGCGGCATCGGTTGCCGAGTTTGGAGCAGGGGTGGGGGCTGCGGCCTTCGGGCAGGAGGTCCACTGAACCGGTGGCGGGTTGCCACGCCGCCATGCCCAGGGAGGGCCGGGTGCAGCCCCAAACCGCGACCGTCCTCGTCCCCACCGCCGCCGCAAGGTGCATCATCCCGGTATCCGCCACGAGCACGGCCTCGGATGCCCGGAGGACGGCTGCCGATCCCGCGATGTCGGTGGTGCCGGCGCGATTTTCCACCTCCAGCCCGTCCGCAACGAACTCCGCCACGTCGCGGTCGTCCGGGCCGCCGAGCAGAACCACGCGGTGGCCACCCCGCACCAGCGCTTCAGCAACCGCCCGCAAGGTGGTGGGCGGGATGCGTTTGCCGGGGTGGGCGGCTCCGAGGCAGATGGCAGTTTGAGTTTGAGTTTGAGTTTGAGTTTGAGGGGGGAAGATGGTGGGCCAAACGGTGGGAGGGACCGCGCCGAAGGCGGCAAAGGCATCGGTGTACCGGTCGACGATGTGGGGAATGGGTGGGGTACGGAAACCGCGGACGAGGAGCCATTTGGCCCAGTTCATCTTGTTCCCCCGGAAGGTCAACGCGCCGAGGGCGCGGCACACCCGCCGCGAGCGTACGTTGCCTTGCAGGTCGATGACGTAGTTGAAATCGAGCGACTTGAGTGCCGGGAGGGCTTCGGCTGTGGTGCGGTCGAACGTGTGGATTGTGTCCACTAACGGCCCGAAACCAGCGGCCACCTCGACGTACGGAGCCCGGACGAGGAGGTGGATTTCGCACGGCCCATGGCATGCGCTGCGCAAGGCCGCGAGGGCCGGGGCGGTGAGCAAGAGGTCGCCGATTGCGGAAAAGCGCAACACGAGAAACCGAGCGGGCGGGGGAGCCATGCGGCGAAGCTACGGCGAGGGGAGGCGGGCTGGACCTACCTTTGCGGCTGCTCCGTCGCCCATGTTGACCGATACCCATTGCCACCTGTACCAGCCGGCGTTTGACAGCGACCGGCGGGACGCCGTTGCGCGCGCCCGGGCGGCGGGGGTCAGCAGGATTTTGCTTCCAAACATCGACGTGGATTCGATTCCGCGGATGCATGCTTTGCTGGACGCTGAGCCGGGCTACTGTCTGGGGATGATGGGGTTGCACCCGTGCCATGTGGCTTCGGAGGGTTGGGAGGAGGCGTGGGGTGCCATCGAGGCGGAGTTGCGGAGGGGTCTCACGGAAGGCGACCGGAAGTACATCGCCGTGGGGGAAATCGGGCTGGACCTTTACTGGGACAAGACCACCCTACCCGCCCAGCGCGCCGCCTTCCGTGCCCAAACGGCCTGCGCCCGCACCCTCGACCTGCCCATCGTCATCCACGTGCGCGACGCCTTCGTGGAGCTGTTCGAAGAGCTCGCGTTGCTCGACCCGGCAGGAGGGAAGGACCCGCTGCGCGGGGTCATCCACTGCTTCACCGGCGGAGTGGCTGAGGCGGAGCAGGCCCTCGCCCATCCCGGGCTCATGCTGGGCATCGGCGGGGTGGCGACCTACAAGAACGGCGGACTCGAGGCGGTCATCCCGGGACTGCCCCGCGACCGGGTCATCCTCGAAACCGACGCCCCCTACCTCGCACCTGTCCCATTCCGGGGCAAGCGCAACGAACCCGCCCACGTCGCGGTGGTGGCGGCCCGTGTAGCGGAACTTTGGGACGTCCCGGTCGACGAAGTCGCTCGGGTGACGTCCGAGAACGCCTGCCGCCTGTTCCGCCTTCCACCCCTCTGACCTCCCCTTCAGCGCCCACCGCCATGGAAAGCCGCATCTTACTGATTTACACCGGAGGAACGATAGGAAGTGTCACCCGAAACGGGGGGTTAGCGCCCATCGATTTCGCCGAAATCACCCGCCACGTCCCAGAACTGGAGCAGCCGGGTCGGCTCCTCGTCGCAGAAGCCTTCGACCCGCCCCTGGACTCGTCGGACGTGGGCCCGGCGGAGTGGGCGCGGCTGGCCAGCCTGATCCGCGACCGCTACACGGAGTTCGACGGATTCGTCATCCTCCACGGCACGGATACGCTGGCGTACACGGCGAGCGCGCTGAGCTTCATGTTCAAGGGGTTAGCCAAACCCGTCATCCTCACCGGCAGCCAGCTGCCGATCGGATTGCCGCGGACGGACGGTCGGGAAAACCTCCTGACGGCCGTCGAGCTAGCGACTGCATCCTCCGCCGGCCGCCCCCTCATCCGGGAGGTCGCGGTCTACTTCGGTTCTGCCTTGTACCGCGGCAACCGCACCCACAAGGAAAGCGCTGAATCCCTCCAGGCCATCGTCAGCCCCAACTACCCGCCCCTGGCCTCGGCCGGAGTCGATTTGGCCATTCACCGGTCCGCGCTGTTCCGCGACGCGGCCCTCAAATTCGGGGTCCACACGGCGATGGAAACGCGGGTCGTTTGGCTCCCCCTCTTCCCCGGCCTTTCGCCCGAAGCCATCGCGCGCGTGACGGAATGGCAACCCCTCCGCGGACTCGTGCTCTCGACCTTCGGCTCAGGCAATGCCCCCTCGTCGCCCGCGCTCCGGGACCTCCTCGCCGCGGCGCACGACCGGGGCGTCGTCACCGTCAACGTCACCCAATGCGGCCACGGCGGCGTCCACCCCGAACGGTACGCCACCGGCCACATGCTCCTCGACGTCGGCGTCGTCCCCGGTGGCGACATGACCACCGAAGCGGCCCTCACGAAGCTCATGCACCTCCTCGCCACCCACAGCGATCCCGCCGCCGTCCGCTCCGGCCTCCTCGCCGACCTCCGCGGCGAACGCAGCCCGGACTGACCGCGGACCGGGGGCACAATCTGGCCGCACGGCGCGGATTCCTCCCGGAATTTTCGGTACCTTGCGCCCCCGTTCTCAGGCCGCGGCCTGGACGATGGAGAGATGGCCGAGTGGCTTAAGGCGCACGCCTGGAAAGCGTGTTCACCGCAAGGTGTCCGGGGTTCGAATCCCCGTCTCTCCGCCAGAACCCACACCGAACTACGCCCGCGTCAGCGGGCGTTTTCATGCGAAGGAGCGCGGAACGAAGCGCAGCTTCGGTGACGGGCAACGGAGCAGGAAAGCTGGCCACCCGCAGGGTGGACGGGTAGTTCGTTGTGGGGTCTGTGCCACCCCCTCAGTTCACCTTCACGAACCGGTGCATTCCGCGGCTTTGGCCAGCCCGATCGAAAAGCATCACGCTATAAACGCCTTCCGGCAACTGTGCGATCATCAGCGGGTTATGCGTTGACGTGATGTCCTCTTCCAACACGCACCTGCCGGCCGCATCCACTACCCGCACCGCGGCAACCGAGCCGTCATGATCCAGCCACACCACGTCTGAAGCAGGGTTCGGATACATCACCGCCGCCACCGAAGAGGGTGAAGCAGCCACACCGCTCGCCCCTCCACAATCGACCCCGGTGTTCTCTCCGTTCAGGTTGTCCCACGTGCCGTAGAAAAATCCCGGAATCGTCTCCACTTCCGTCCAAACGAGCGTGTCCACCATGCAGCAATCGAATTCTTCCAGCGGACTCGACAGGATGAGCTCGACGATCATCGAGTCTTCGATACCCACGGTCGTTTCGAACAATGTAAACGACTGCTCTTCCCAAATTCCAGTGGTCACGTCCTCGTGGACGACTGTCCCGTCCATGGACGTCACGGTCCACTGGCAGACATTTTGGTATCCTCCTGTGTTCGAAGTGGCTCCGAACAGGAAATACCCCGGATGGTACAACGAAATGGTTGTCGTATCACCCACGTTCACGCTGATTGCGACCGCGTCACACATGGAGATCGGCTCTTCTTGGGCCACGGAATGAAG
>JBMTYE010000181.1:0-4036 GCA_049454255.1 Flavobacteriales bacterium | reverse complement strand
CGCCGGAACAGCTCGGGCTGGGCGTCATACAGGGCCCGGGCCGCGTTGTCGGACACCTCGGTGTCGAGCCGCCGGGCGATGTAGAGGTCTTCGTAGCGGTGCAGCAGCAATGCATTCCGGTACCGTTCGACCTCCCGCTCGACGTCGAGTTCCTCGGCGGACAGGTTCGTCAGCGCCTGCTCCAGCAGCACCTGCTCCCGGAACCACGTGTCGAGGATGCGCCCGGCGAGCTCGATGCTGTCCTCCGGCGTGGCGTCGTCCGGGATGCGGTCCGCGACCTCGGCCAGCGGAAGCACCCGCCCGAACGCTTCGGCCGCTGCCTGCTCGGCGAGCGGATCCGGTGGTTCGCTGCATCCCGCGCCCAGCCCGACGGCGAACGCTGCGAGCCGCCAGGCGGACGTCATCGGCCGGCGAGGGAATGCAGCGCCTCGCGGTACACCGTGACGGGGTACTTCGCCCGGAGCTGCGCAATCCATTCGGCCTCGAGATGGTCCTGGTAGGCCGCGATGGCGGGGCCGCGGGATTCGGCGAGGGATTTGGCCTCCGGCCCACTCACCCCCCGAATTTCCACGAGAATCACCTCGTTTCCACCGGCCGAAAACTCGCGGAACGCCGGTCCCTTGCGGCCGACCGCGAGCGTCCCTGCGGCCTGCTCCTCGAGGACCTTGTCTGCCCACGGGTTCACGCCGGCTTCGAAACGGCCCTCCTCGAGCCGGACTGCCAGCGCCGATGTGGCCGTGAGTTCCGCCATCCGCGCTGCGATGTCGCCCCCCTTGCGCAGGGTTTTGCGCACCTCGGCGGCGATGTCGGCGTCGCGGCAGGTGAAGATGCGGACGTCTGCGCGCGGACCCCACATAAACCGGTCCGCGTGGGCCGCATGGAAGGCGGCGAGGCCTGCACTGTCCTTGACGGCCCGGCTCCACACGAGTTGGTCGGTGAGCTCGAAAAGCAGGATGCCGTCGTGGTACTCTTCCATGAGCAGCCGGAAGTCGTTGTGCTTCGCTTCGAGGCGAGCGTCTTCGTAGTCGAGCAGGCGTTGCTCGCTCCAAAGCTTGAGCTGGGCATCGAGCACGGCGCCCGGCCCTGCTTCCGGATTCCGAACGCGCGTGGTGGTCAGGAAGTCCGCGAAGTCGCCGAGGGTCCAGCGCTCGCCGCCGAGGGTGAGCAGGACTTTGCCGCGGTCTGCCGCGGCTAAGGCTGGCAGCGGATGGCCCTCGTAAAACGCGCTGTCGGTGGCGAAGGCCAGCTTGCGCAACGGCTCAACGGCAGAGGCCTGCAGGGCGAAGTTGTACTCCTTCTTCAGCTGGGCGATGAAGGAATCCCGGGTCATTTGGGCCCGGCTGTCCTTGCTCACCTTTTTTTCGATGTCCTTGCGCACGGTCTCGAAGGCCGGTGGCCCCTTGAATTCCAGCCGCTTGACGATGTGCCAACCATATGACGTACGGAACGGCTGCGAAATCTCGCCGTCCACCTGCAGCGCGAACGCAGCCGTCTCGAACTCCTCGACCATCCGCCCGGTCCCGAACCACGGCAACTCCCCGCCTTTCGAAGCCGAGGTGCCGTCTTCGCTGTACTTCAGAGCGATCTCGTTCCAGGCCGCGCCTTCTGCTACTAACCCGTGGATCTCGCGGATGCGCTGCTCGGCCTGGGCCTGCTTCTGCTTGTCGTCGCTCGCCGACGACCGCACGAGGATGTGGGCAGCCCGCACTTCGCCTTGGGCGGCGCGCCGTCCTGTGACCTCGAGGATGTGGTAGCCGTACCGGGTCCGGACGAGCGGGGAAATCTGGCCTACCGGCGTGGAGTAGGCCGCCGTTTCGAACGGGTACACCATTTGGAAGGCCGTAAACCAGCCCAAATCCCCTCCGTTGTCCTTCGCCGACGGGTCATCCGAACCGCCTTTCGAGCGCGCGACCGTCCCGAAATCTTCTCCGGTCAGGATGCGCTTGCGCAGGGCATCCGCCCGCTTCCATGCGGCGAGCGTGTCCGCCGGCGACGCGTTCTCCGCGCAGTTCACGAGGATGTGCCGCGCGCGCACCTCTTCCCGGGACCGTTGCCACGCCTCCTCCACGAGGTCGCCGAGCAGAGCGTTGTCGACGAGGTAGGGTCGGGCGAGTTGGCTGCGGTACCCGGCGAGCTCCTTGCGGAAGGCTTCGGCGGTGTCGAGGCCTTGTGCTTGGGCTTCTAAGACCTTGAGCTTGAAGTTGATGAATAGCTCCATGTAGGCATCCAGTGCCTCGGTCGTCGCCACGCCATCGCGGTTGTTTTTCCGGAAGGTGTGGTCGAAATCGGCGAGTGGAACATACGTGTCGCCGACCTTGACCACGTAGGGCGCGCCGGTCGGTGCAGGGGTTTGGGCCGCCGCTTCGGGGCCATTTCCTACCGCCACTGCCACCGCCCATGCGGCGGCCAAACCAAATCGCAATGTCTTCATTCCCAGAATTTTCAACGGATACTGTAATTCGGTGCTTCGCGCGTAATCATCACGTCGTGCGGGTGACTTTCCCGGACGCCCGCGCTGGTAATCCGCACAAATTGTGCTTTTTGCAACGCCGCAATGTCTGCAGCGCCGCAGTAGCCCATGCCAGCCCGGAGGCCGCCGATGAGTTGGTGCATGACCTCCCGCACGCTTCCTTTGAACGGCACCCGGCCAGAAATCCCTTCCGGCACGAGCTTTTTAAGGTCGTCTTCTGCGTCTTGGAAGTAGCGGTCCTTCGACCCCTTCTGCATCGCCTCGAGCGAGCCCATACCGCGGTAGCTCTTAAACCGCCGGCCTTCGTAAATGATGGTCTCCCCCGGGCTTTCCTCGGTCCCGGCAAACATCGAACCGACCATCACGGTGTGCGCCCCTCCTGCGATGGCCTTCACGACGTCCCCGGTGAACCGGATTCCGCCATCTGCGATGACCGGAACGCCCGTGCCCTCGAGGGCTGCAGCGACTTCCATGACCGCACTGAGCTGAGGCACGCCCACCCCGGCAATCACCCGGGTCGTACAAATCGAGCCCGGCCCGATTCCGACCTTCACGGCATCAGCCCCGGCCTCGGCAAGGGCGCGCGCGGCGGATCCCGTCGCGATGTTTCCGCACACAACGTCGATGGCGGGGAAGTTGCGCTTGACGCGGCGCAGCGTGTCGAGGACGCCCTTGCTGTGGCCGTGGGCGGTGTCGATAATGACGGCATCGACCCCAGCACTGACGAGGGCTCCGACGCGCTCGTCTGTGTCTGCCGTTACGCCGACGGCCGCCGCCACCCGCAGCCGGCCGAACTTGTCCTTGCACGCGTTCGGGAACTCGCTGAGCTTGATGATGTCCCGGTAGGTAATCAGGCCGATGAGTTTGCCCTCGCTGTCGATGACAGGGAGTTTTTCGATGCGGTGTTTCCGCAGGATTTGGCCCGCCTCCTCTAAGTTTCCACCATCCCGCGTCACGATGAGGTGCTCGCTCGTCATCACCTCCGCAATCGGCCGCGTGGGATCTTTCTCGAAGCGCAAATCCCGGTTCGTCACGATGCCTTTCAGGTACCCGGCGCCGTCGACCACCGGAATCCCGCCGATCCCGTGCTCGCGCATGATGCCTAACGCATCGCCCACGACCGCCTCCTGCCGCAGCGTAATCGGGTCCTGGATGAGCCCGCTTTCCGACCGCTTGACCCGCCGCACTTCCGCCGCTTGCTCCTCGATGGACATGTTCTTGTGGATCACGCCGATGCCGCCTTCTCGCGCCATAGCGATGGCCATCTTGCTGTCTGTCACCGTATCCATGGCCGCCGAAATGACCGGCGTCTGGAGTAGAATATTCCGCGAGAAGGGGCTCGCCAAACGCGTTTCGCGCGGCAGCACCTCGCTGTACGCCGGAATCAACAGCACGTCATCGAAGGTCCAACCTTCTCCGACAATCTTCGCATGTGAGGTCATGTGTGTCGCGCACTTCGTTTGACCCGTGAACCGTGGGGCCGTTTCACGATTCGTGCAAATGTACAGCCGAATGTTGAGGACGAGAACGAGGACGAGCGCTGCTGCGCCGCGCAGGTTGAGGACG
>JBMTYE010000180.1:0-4077 GCA_049454255.1 Flavobacteriales bacterium | reverse complement strand
GACGGCGGCACTTGAGGACCCCACCCCATCGCCCTGCACCACCGACCCATCCGGCAGCGTCCACGTCCAAACCCCGGTTCCCAGCGCCCCCAACTCCCACGGCGTCCCCTCGCACACGACGACGTCCCCCCCGTCGAGCGCGGCCGCCGCCGTGGGCACGACGTGCACCTCCACCGAGCTCGGTGCGGAGACGCACCCGTGATCGCTCAAGGTCAGGGTGTAGACCCCGTCTTGGGCCGGGCCGGCGGACGGGAAGGTCTGCACGGCCACGTTCGGCAGGTTGCCGGCCGGTCCCTGCCAGAGGTAGAACATCCCGGCCTGGGCGGCCGTCGAGACGACGAGCGATTCGCCCGCGCAGATGCTGTCTGGGGCCGTCAACACCGGCGGTTCCGGGACGGCGTGCACGAGAAGCTCCATCGTGTCCGACTCGATGGGGCAGGTGCCCACGAACCCGGAAATCACGTAGGTGCCGGTGTCGGAGAGGGCGAGGGCGTCGAAGGTGTAGGGGTTCGTCGAGGCCGTGAAACCGTCGGGGCCCGTCCACGTGTAGGTGGCGCCGGGGACTGCACTGGCCGTGAGCGAGAAGGAGTCGCCGACACAGCCCTGACCTACGGGGGTGGAGACCTGGAATCGGTTCTCCGCGAAGTCGCTGAAGTAGCCGTAGCGGCAGCCGGTGGTGTTGCCGCCGTTGACGATGCCGAGGTGGAAGAACGACGTCGTGTTGACAATGCGCGACGAGGTGAGGACCTGGACGAAGCTGACGTTCGTGAGGTTCGCGTACTTCCAGGCCCCGTTTGTTCCGGGGACGTTGAGGAAGGCGGTGGCGGGGATTTGGTTCGGGTTGCCGTTGAATTCGAAGTCGTCTTCGCCGCCTGCAGGGACGAGGATTTTCATGCCAAAATTCTCCGCCGTGGACCGCGTAAATGCCACCTCCTGCGACCCGGTGCACTGTATGGGCGGCAGCAGGGCAGCCCCCACTTCACAGCCGAATCCCGTCACATGCCACGCATACACCGGCGCGGACGACGTGTAATACGCGGCAGCGGTAGTGAGCTGGTGGCTGTAGTTCGTTCCCGGATTGAAGGTGCCCTGGAGGTTGCCGTTCAGGAAGATCTGGGTGCCGGGCTGGGTGGGCACGAGGAAGACCCGGTCGGGGGTGTTGAGGCTGCCTTTGATGGCCACATACTCGGTGCCGACGAGGGGGAGGGGAACGATTTGGTCACCCAAAATGTCCCAACACTGCTCCAGACCCACCGAATCGTCGGTCACGGTCACCGCGATGGGCTTGTTGCTCGTAATCAGCGTGCCCGTCGGATGCTCGGTCGCCGCGGCCGACAGCGCGCGGCCGGACCACGTCGAGCCGACCTGCGGCAGTACGACCGTAAACGCTACACCCGCCGGATGGCCCACCAGGGCCTTCGTGGGGGTAATCGTCACGGTGGTATTCGGTTCCGTGGCGACGATGTCGAAGCCAGAGGTGGTGCTGAAGCCGTTCGCAAAAACGGTCTGGAAGGGCGTGCGGAACGTCGTGCCGAGGGCGTTTTCGCCCTTCAGTGTGAAGATGTCCGGGTTGCAGCTGCACGACGGATTCACCTCGTAGTAGGCTGAAATGCTGGCTGTTGCGTGGATGCGCAGGCCCTTGTTCAGCACGGTGTTCACGGGCTGGTTCTCGATGGCGGCGAGCCACGTCGAGAGGTTGAGGGAGGTGATGGCGTTTGCGGCGATGTTCAGGGTTTGGGCGGGGAAGGCGGGATTCGCTGGCGCCGTCACCGTCACGACCGCGGGCGATCCGTAGGTCGCGAACCGCAGAAACACAGGCGAGTCGCCGTGGGAAGCCACTACCGACGGCGCCACGAACCAAAACAAGGTGTCCACCTGCGCCCGACCCGCCGCCGCGCCCGCAAACATCAAAAGCCACAGGCTGAAAATTTTGCGCCCCATCCTGCGAATGTAACCCGTGCCACAACCGAACCAACGGTGCGTCGGCCGTAGCTTTGCTGCAAACACCCAACCCCTCTCTCCATGAACAAGATCCTATTCGGCGCTGGCACCCTCGTCATCGCAGCAGGTTTGGCCGCGACTGTTGCATTCAATGCACCCGCGCCCTCCTACGAGTACATGACCTTCACAACGATTGAATCCATCATCCCCGCGGGCCTCGGCCGCAGCCGCATCCTCATCGACAACGGCGGGACCATGCAGGAAGTGAAAATCGAGAACTTCTACAGCGCGGTCGGCATCAACATGGAGAACATCTATAACAACGACAAGACGGTCACCGCGAAGCTGAACGAACTCTCCCAGGAAGGATGGGAGCTGACCTTCATCAATACGGGTGTCCAAAGCCCGACCGACGGCGGAAAAACCGGTATCTACTGCACGCGCTACATCCTGCGCCGCGCGAAGTAATCCCCACATGTACTTTCGGGCCCGGTCCATCCGCACCATGCGGGTCGGCCGGGCCTCTCTTTTGCCATGAATTTGCTCGCGCACGAATCCAGCCTGTACCTGCGCCAGCACGCGGCAAACCCGGTCGATTGGGTGCCGTGGGGCGAGGAAGCTTGGCAGCGTGCACGCGACGAATCGCGGCTGGTCATCGTCAGCATCGGGTTCAGCGCGTGCCACTGGTGCCATGTGATGGAGCGCGAATCCTTCGAGGACCCGGACATCGCCGCCTTCATGAACCGGCACTTCGTCTGCATCAAGGTGGACCGCGAAGAGCGGCCCGATGTAGACCGGGTCTACCTCGCAGCCATCCACGCGCTGACCGGGATGAGCGGTTGGCCACTGCACGCCATCTGCTTGCCCGACGGCAGGCCCATCGCCGGCGGCACGTACTTCCCGCCCCGCCGCTGGCTCTCCCTCCTCCTCACCACCCTCACCTCAACCCCCCCACCCCCCCCCCCGCCCGCCCAACCTCCACCACCCCCCCACCCTCACCCTCAACCTCGCCCTCAACCTCAACCTCAACCTCAACCTCAACCTCAACCCTCCTCGACCCGGTCCACGGCGGCCTACGCGGTGCCCCGAAGTTTCCCCTCGCTCCTTTTTGGCGCATGACGCTACAGGAAGCGCGGGGCTCGTCGCGCGGTGTACCGGACGCGCTGCGGACCACGTTGAACTGCATGCTCGCCGGTGGGATACACGACAGACTCGGCGGGGGAATATGCCGGTATGCGGTGGATGAGGCGTGGCGGTTTCCTCATTTCGAGAAAATGCTCACCGACCAGGCCTGCATGCTCGACCTGCTCGCGCGGGCCGTGGCCGCAGTCGAACCGGATGATGCGCATGCAAGACGGTGGCGGGTGGCCGCGGAGGGTATCGCTGGATACGTGATGCGGGATTTGGGGCATCCGGGAGGAGGGTTTGCCTCCTCGCAGGATGCCGACAGCGATGGAAGCGAAGGTGCATTTTCGACGTGGACCGCGGCAGAACTCTCCGCTGCGCTCCCTGATGCCGGTGAACGGGCTGCAGTAGTCGATGTGTGCGGAATCGGGCGGGAAGCGGCGCTGCCCGACGGCCGCAATGTGCTCCTCGAGGTGCGCACGCCCACGGACGAAGAGCGCCGCTGGCTCGATGCAGCTTACGCCCGGCTGCAGGACTGGCGCGCGATGCACAAAGTTCCCCCGACCATCGACCCGATGGTGACGAGCGGTTCGACCGCGCTCATAGCCTCGGCTTTGACCACCGCCGGATGTGTCTTCGGCCGCTCAGAATGGGTGGAGCGCGCTGAGGGAGCGATGCGATTCGTGCTCACCGATCTGCGCAACGACCGGCTTCGGCACCAATGGAGCCCCACAGGAGGTGCGCAGGGAACGGCATTTTGCGACGATATCGCCTACGCCGCCGCGGCATGCCTCGATCTGTATGAGGCGACGTTCCGGCCAGAATGGCGCGAATCCGCCCGCGAACTCGTGGAGGAGGCAGCGCGGGATTTCGTCGACCTCGCGAACGGGCGCGTGCGGTACGCTTCTGCGGCGACGGAGGCGCCGCCCTTCGCGGAGGCGCCCATCGATTCCGACGGGACCCTGCCATCGCCAGCGGCGGTGCTGGCCGCAGTGGGAAATGCGCTGGGCC
>JBMTYE010000179.1:0-4129 GCA_049454255.1 Flavobacteriales bacterium | reverse complement strand
TCGGCATTCCCCTGCCGTTCTTCAGCTACGGCGGCGCTTCCCTGCTGGGCACCACCCTCCTCGTCTTCATCCTCCTGCGCCTCGACGCGGAACGCTTTCTGGTGCTGCGGTAAAAACTTTCTCGGCGCATCTTGACTTTCGACGATTCATTCTTCATATTTGTAGTAATGAATCGCCAGTTTGTCGTGTGTTGCTGCTGTTGTTGTCCGGCCTGTGAGGGGCGGGGAACTCAGGTGCGCATGCGGTAAGCGCGCGGCTTCTGATCATTCCCGGATGCGCCCCCACGGAAGTGCGGGGCGTTTTGTTTTTGCCCTGAGCTCCCGTGGTGGTCAACCGGATTACCGGATTCGACACCATGCTCGCCACCCCTCTCCCCCGGACTTCCCGGATTTCGCGAACGCCCCTCCGGCGCATCCCCTCCTTCGAACCGCATCCCGGGGTCGAGGTGTGGGCCAAACTCGAATGGCTCCAGCCCGGCGGATCCATCAAGGCCCGTGCTGCGCGCGCCATCCTCGCCGAAGCCCTGCCTCGATTGAACGGCCGACGGCTGCTCGACGCCAGTTCGGGCAATACGGCAATCGCCTATGCGACGTTTTGCGCGGCGGCTGGACTTCCGCTCACCCTGCTGGTCCCCGCAAACGCTTCCCGAGAACGCCTGCGCCAACTCGCCCTACTGGGCGCCGAAGTTCGGCTCACCGATCCCCTTGAAGGCACAGAGGGTGCCCGCGACGCTGCACGTGTCCTGGCAGAAGAAGCGCCCGAGCGCTTTGTTTGGCTCGACCAATACGCAAACCCTGCAAACTGGCAGGCCCACCGGGATTCCACCGCTCCCGAAATCTGGTCTTCCACCCGAGGCCGCATCACCCACTTCGTCTGCGGTCTCGGAACCACAGGGACCTTTACCGGGACGACCTTAGGCCTACGGGCCCGGTCGCCGCACATCCGGTGCATCGAGGTTCAGCCCGAAACGGCACTTCACGGTCTCGAAGGATGGAAGCACCTGGATTCCGTTCCTGCTCCGGACATCTACCGACCGGGATTAGCGGATGGCCGAGTCACCGTAGCCACCGAAGCTGCGCACCGCACCTTGCTCCGAGCGGCCCGTAGCGAAGGACTTGTCCTTTCACCGTCCTCAGCCGCGAACCTCTCGGCGGCGGCGGCGCTTGCGGCCACCCTCGACCGGGGCGTTGTGGTCACGGTGTTTCCTGATGATGCCTCCAAATACGGCGACTGCCTCGATCGCCTCCTACCGCTTCTCCGTCCATGACTGCCCTTTTCCTAACCCCAGAAACGTATGATTTGGTCGCAGCGGAAGCCCGCCGGAGCTATCCCGAGGAATGCTGCGGTTTCCTCATCGGGCTACTCGATGAGCGGACTGACCGCCACGTCTTCCATGTGCTTCCGGCAGCGAATGCAGCCGAAGGCGACCGGAAAAAGACCTTTGCCATCCAGGCTTCCGACTACATCCGCGCAGAGCGGTTCGCGCTGGCACACTCGGCGACCCTGCTCGGCATCTACCACAGCCACCCGAGCTTTCCCGCCATCCCCAGCCTTCGCGACCTCGCCGCCGCTCAACCCGAATTCTCCTACCTCATCGTCTCCTGCTTTCCGGATGGCATCGATCACGCCCGGTCTTGGCGACTCCACGACACCCGTCCCACGTTCATCCCAGAGATGCTCCGCCTTTCCCAAACTGAAAACTCAAAACTGAAAACTCAAAACTGAAACTCCCATGCCACGTCTCCTCATCCCCACTCCCCTCCGAACCTACACCGGAGGGGCGGCCACCTTTGAAGGCCCGGCCGAGTCCGTTCACGACTTGTTAGTCAGCTTAACCGAGGCTCACCCGCACCTGCGGAGCCACCTGCTGGACGAAGCCGGGCAGGTCCGATCGTTCCTCCGGATCTACCTAGAGGATACAGACATCGATGAATTTGAAGGCATTCGCACCCAGCTTGCACCTGACGCAGAAGTTGTACTTGTTCCAGCTATTGCCGGCGGAACTGTAATCCCAACAGGGCCATGGGTACGTTGAACGCCTCTGAACTCGAGCGGTACAGCCGCCACATCATCCTTCCGGAGTTTGGGGTGGACGGTCAGGTAAAGCTCAAGAATTCCCGTGTCCTGGTAGTGGGATCGGGGGGATTAGGAAGTCCGTTGTTGCTGTATTTGGCGGCAGCGGGCGTCGGACACATCACCATCGTGGACTTCGATTGCGTGGAGGATACGAATTTGCAGCGCCAGGTCCTGTTCGATGGCCGCGACATCGGCAGGCCGAAGGCGGAAGCCGCAGCAGAACGGCTACGTGCCCTCAACCCCCACATCCACGTGGAGGCTCGAAATGTGCGCTTTACATCCGAAAATGCCCGTGCGCTCGTGCGCGATTCCGATGTGGTGGCCGATGGTACGGACAATTTTGCGACCCGCTACCTCGTGAACGATGCGTGTGTCCTTGAAGGTCGTCCGAATGTATATGCCTCGATTTACCGGTTTGAAGGCCAGATTTCCGTTTTCAATGCCGCTCTACCCGATGGGTCTCGCGGACCAAACTACCGGGACCTTTTCCCTTCACCACCCCCTCCGGGCCTCGTGCCTTCATGCGCCGAAGGGGGGGTGCTCGGGGTGCTTCCGGGCATCCTCGGCTCCCTCCAAGCCCTGGAAGTCATCAAAGTGCTCACCGGAGTAGGGGAAGCCCTCGTGGGACGCCTCTTCCTCTTCGATGCTGCAACGTTCACATCCCGCACCTTGAAACTCCGCTCCCGTGCAGACAATCCACTGACGGGTCAAGCACCTCAGCAAACGGAACTCATTGACTACGCTGCATTTTGCGGTGCGGCAACCGAGCGTCCTGTGCGCGAGCTCAGCCCCCAAGAATTCACTCAGTGGCGGAACACGGGAAGGCCTCATGTGGTCATTGACGTCCGTGAGCCACATGAGTATGCGGTGGATCATCTCGGCGGCATCCTCTTGCCTCTAGGAACGGTTGCAGATGTTTCACACCGCATTCCACGAGAGGTCGACGTCGTCGTTCACTGCAAGGGCGGTATCCGAAGTGCCCGCGCTATCCGCCAACTCGAAGATCTTCATGGATTCACAAACCTCTACAACCTCACGGGAGGCATCGTAGCCTACCGATCCCACCCCGTCCCCACACCGGATTGACCCAACCTCAACCTCACCCACAAACCCCCCGCAGCACCGCCTCCCGCCGCTTGCCGCCGCACAGCATGCGCTCGGGGTGCTCGATGAGTTCCTTCACACGGAAGAGGAAGCCGACGCTTTCCTTGCCGTCGATGATGCGGTGGTCGTAGCTGAGCGCCACGTACATGATAGGGCGGATTTCGACCTTGCCGTCGATGGCGACCGGACGGTCGACCACGTTGTGCATGCCGAGGATAGCACTTTGGGGCGGGTTGATGATCGGCGTCGAGAGCATGGAGCCGAAGACCCCGCCGTTCGTGATGGTAAAGGTGCCGCCCTGCATTTCCTCGATGGTCAACACGCCATCCCGCGCACGGAGCGCGAGACGCTTGATCTCTGCCTCAATGGCCGCCAGCGACAGGGATTCCGCGTTGCGCACGACGGGGACCATCAGGCCCTTCGGCGAGCTCACCGCGATGCCGACATCGGCGTACGAGGGGATGACCATGTCCTTCCCGTCGATGTAGGCATTCACCGCCGGGAATTCGCGCAAGGCCGTCGTAACCGCCTTCGTGAAGAAGCTCATGAACCCGAGGTTCACCCCGTGGACTTCCTTGAACACGTCTTTGTAGGCGGCCCGCAGGTCCATAACCGGCTTCATGTCCACCTCGTTGAAGGTGGTCAGCATCGCCGTTTCATTCTTCACTGCGACCAGGCGTTCGGCGACCTTGCGGCGCAGCATCGAGAGCTTCTCGCGCTGGACCTCGCGGGTGCCCGCCCAACCACCGGAAGCAGGCGCGTCAAATCCTGCGGCGAGCGCCGCGACAACGTCTTGTTTCGTCACACGGCCGCCACGGCCCGTACCTGCGACCGCTGAGGCAGCCACACCTGCTTCCGCGAGGTGCTTCCGGGCGGCGGGGGAAGCGGCAGCCACGGCAGGCGCCGAGGCAGGGGCCACGACCGCGGGGGCCGGAGTCGGAGCCGGAGC
>JBMTYE010000178.1:0-4135 GCA_049454255.1 Flavobacteriales bacterium | reverse complement strand
GGACCTCATCGGCCGCGCCGGTGGCGGGGGCATCGAAGAGGCGGCGCGTAAGTCCGGCACACCGGTAACGGTTCCGTTCACCCCGGGTCGGACAGATGCAGACGCCGCTTCGACGGATGTGGAGTCCTACGGCATCCTCGAACCCCAGGCGGACGGCTTCCGGAACTACGCCCGGCCGCGCATCGGAGTAACGCCAGAGGAAATGCTGGTGGATAAAGCCCAACTGCTCACCCTGACGGCTCCGGAAATGACGGTGCTCGTGGGCGGTTTGCGGGTGCTCGGCACGAACGCAGACGGCTCGACCCGCGGGGTGTTCACAGACCGTCCCGGCGAACTGACAAACGACTGGTTCGTGAACTTGCTGGATCTGGGCACCACGTGGGCGGCGACGTCGGAGGCCGACGAGGCATTCGAAGGCCGCGATCGCCGCACGGGTGCGGTGCGTTGGACGGGCTCGCGTGTGGACCTCATCTTCGGTTCGAACAGCGAGTTGCGCGCCATCGCCGAGGTCTACGGCTGTGCCGATGGTGCGGAGAAGTTCCGTCGCGACTTCGTCAAGGCGTGGGTGAAGGTGATGGAGCTCGACCGGTTCGACTTGCACCACTGATCTCACGACCGCGTTCAGGCCATGGCCCCGGGGGATGTACCTTCGGGGCCATGTGCGTTCGGGGAATTCTGGCTGTGGTGGGGGTGGTCTGCGGCATGGGGCCGTGGGGGAGCCGCGTTGCGGCCCAAACGTACTTCCTCAACGGCACGGCAGTAGATGCAGGCACGGATTGCTACCAGCTCACGCCGGCGGCGCCGACGTCCACGGGAGCGGTTTGGTACGCCGAGCAGCTCGACTTGCAAGCGGCATTCGACGTCCGCTTCTCGCTGAATTTCGGGACGTTGGACGCCGGCGGTGCGGACGGCATCATGTTCGTGCTCCAGCAGATCGGAACGTCGGCCATCGGTGAGAATGGTGGTGGACTCGGTTTCCTCGGCTTCGGGACCAGCTTCGGCGTTGAGTTCGACACGTGGCAAAACGGGAACTACGGAGATCCGTTCGAGGACCACATCGGCTGTGTTTCAGATGGAAGCGTCGCACACAACGGGCCCACAGCGTACAGTCCGACGGTCGCCATGTCCTCGGTGGGAGCGAATGTTGAGGACGGCCAGGACCACCTCGGTCGCATCACGTGGGATCCGGAATCCCAGGAAATCCAAGTGTACTTCGACTGCGTGCTGCGTCTGACGGCCCAAGTGGATTTAATCGGTGAGGTGTTCGGGGGGAGTTCGGCTGTTTTTTGGGGCTTTACGGGCTCGACGGGCGGATCGTTCAATGTCCAAACCGTGTGCCTCCAAGCGAATAGCCTTGCCACTCCCGAGTCCATCGAAGTCTGCCTCGGAGCGGATGTCGTCCTGAACGCGGTGGGAGAGGAGGGGTCCACCTACACCTGGGAGCCGGCCACCTACCTCGACGATCCCACGGCACAGAGTCCGCTGTGCACACCTGCCGAGTCGATGACCTA
Source organism: Flavobacteriales bacterium (assembly GCA_049454255.1). GTDB lineage: Bacteria > Bacteroidota > Bacteroidia > Flavobacteriales_D > Sanyastnellaceae > CAMCYM01. The sequence continues at coordinate 2,624 of JBMTYE010000178.1, read as the reverse complement.
CACGGTGACCTACCTCGATGCCTGCATCGGGCTGGTGACGGATTCGGTGGAGGTGGAGGTGGTGCCGCTCGAGCTCGCGTGGCTGGCCGTGCCGCCCTTTGCGGTGACGTGTGCCGCGCCGGAGCTGGACCTCGCGGTGGTCGCAAGCCTGGGTTCCGGGGTGGAATTCACGTGGAGCGCAAGCCCGCCGGGCATCCTGGGCAACGTGACTGGGCAGCAGGCGGTGGTGGATGGGGCAGGTACAGTGACCGTTTCCGCCACGGCGGGCGATGGAGCCTGCTCGGCTGAACTCACGGCAGCCGTCGTGGAGGATGTCGAAGCCATTGCGGTCGAACTCACCGCCTCGGCGGACCAAATCGACTGCGACACCCCCGAGGTGCTCCTCACCGCCACCCCCGACGCCCCCGGCGCTGCACTGACCTGGTCGGCCACGACCGGCAGCTTCGCCGTCCTCAGCCCGACCGAAGCCACCTTGCTCGCCGGTGGCACCGTCACTGTGACCTCGCTCAACCCGTCAAACGGCTGCACAGCAACCGCCTCGCTGACCCTTCCCGAGGACTTCACCTACCCCGTGGTCGAGGCCGGCTCTGCCGACACCTTGACGTGCCGCGAGCCGTCCCGCCCCATTCTCGGCGCCTCCATCGGCCCTCCCGGCTACGCGGCGCAGTGGGAGTGGGTTTGGCCCGCCGCCGGCGGCGCCCTGCTCGAAACGACCACCCTCACCCCCACGGCCGCCGCCCCAGGCACCTACACCCTCACCGTGACCTTCCCCGAAAACGGCTGCACCGGCTCGGACAGCCTGACCGTGGCGCTGGACCCGGAAGCGGCGGTCGACGCCAGCGAGGCGATTGCCCCGAACGTATTCACCCCCGATGGCGACGACAGCAACGCCTACTTCATGCCGTTCCTCCCCGGCGATCCGCAGTTCAACCTGCTGAGCATCATCGACCGCTACGACCTCGTCGTGTTCAACCGGTGGGGCAACGAGGTCTACCGAACGAACGGCTTGCCGGTGCGTTGGGACGGGTATTCCGGGGCCGGCGATCCGCTCGCTGAAGGCACGTATTACTACATCTGTGACCTTCGCATTGTGTGTGGAGGACTGTCGCAGAAGACGTTACACGGAGCAGTCGAGCTGTTTCGGGGGGCGGAGTGAGGCAAACTCCGAACGAACTTCGTACCTTCAGGGTATGGACAGGAAGAACTTCATCCGCACCGGCTTGCTCGGCACCGGTGTGTTCGTTACTGGGGCTGCAGCGCTGCGGGCGACGTCGAATGGCATCGACGAATTGACGGGATTGCGCGCCATGGCGATGCCGCCGGACGTAGTGGGCTTCAACCATTTGCCCTCTGACCTCGACGAGGCGGGCGACCACTTCGTCATCCACCGGGCGGGGACGCGGGGCCATGCGAACCGCGGTTGGCTCGACACCCACCACACCTTCAGTTTCTCGAGCTACTACAACCCCGAGCGCATGCATTTCGGGGCCTTGCGCGTCATCAACGACGACGTAATCGCGGGCGGCAGTGGCTTCGGCACGCATCCGCACGACAACATGGAGATCATCACGATTCCGCTTGAGGGCGACCTCCGCCACCGCGACAGCATGGGCAACACGTCGGTGATTGCCCACGGCGACGTGCAGGTGATGAGCGCGGGTACGGGCATCACGCACAGCGAGTTCAACGCGAATGCGGACCGGGATGTGAAGTTGCTTCAGATTTGGATGTTCCCGAAGCGCCGCTCGGTCGAGCCGCGCTACGGCCAAATCTCCCTCGACGTCCGCGACCGGCACAACCGCTTCCAACAAATCCTCTCGCCCTCCCCGGACGACGACGGCGTTTGGGTCCACCAAGATTCCTGGTTCCACATGGGCCGCTTCGACGCTGGCGCCACCGCCCGCTACGACATCCGCCGCCCCGGCAACGGCGTCTACGCCTTCGTCGTAAGCGGCTCCTTCCGCATCGCCGGCTCCACCCTCGACTCCCGCGACGGAATGGGCATCTGGAACGTCCCCTCCCTCGACGTCGAAGCCCTCACCGCCGACGCGGAAGTCCTGCTCATGGACGTTCCGATGGTGCTGTGAAGAGCGCTGCGCGGCTGCGCGCGGCTGCGCCGCGAGTTTTAGTTTGAGTTTGAGTTTGAGTTTGAGCCTCGTCCTCGTTCTCAACCTCAACCTGCGGCGCGGAGTGCCGCTCACCCTCCCTCCACTGTCCGGTGCAGTGCGTCGAGCAGGACCGAGGAGGGTTGGGCGCCTTGGACGGAGGCAGATCGGGTGGCGGAGGCTCGGTCTGGGGTGGCAGGAGACGTGGTGAAGATGAAGTGCGGGACGGCGCGGATGCCGAGCATGCGTGCGGCGAGTTCGTCGGCGGCAAGGGCAGCGGCCTCAGTGGCCGGATCGGAGGTGAAGCCGCCGGGAGGAAGGGTGCAGGAGGCAGCGAATAGCCTCTCGAGCACCGCAGGGTCATCGACATCCTTGCCCTCCCAGAAGTAGGCGGCGAAAAGTCGGCGAAGCACCTCGGTGCTGCAATCGTGGGTGCGGGCGCGGGCGAGGAGGTGGTGGGCGCGGGTTGTGTTTGCGGGGATGGCGCGGTCGAAGTTGAACGACAGGCCTGAAGCGACA
>JBMTYE010000177.1:0-4139 GCA_049454255.1 Flavobacteriales bacterium | reverse complement strand
ACCAGGACTTCAAAACCCGGGTCGAGGACGCGAGGAAGATTGCCCGCACCCTCGCTGCCTTCGCGAACACCGCGGGAGGCCGGTTGCTCGTAGGGGTGCGCGACAACGGCACCATCAGCGGCGTCCAGGCGGAGGAAGAGTACCACATGATCCAGGCCGCAGCGACCATGCACTGCCGGCCCGCTGTCCCCTTCGAAATCCAGGTATGGAAGGCCGAACTGCGGACAGTCCTCGAGGTGAAAGTTCCCCGATCTCCCGGGCGGCCACATTTCTGCGACGACGAGCAGGGCCGCTGGACCGCTTGGCTGCGGCGGGAGGATTGCAACCACAAGGCCTCGCCGGTGCTGGTGCGCGTTTGGCAGTACGAAATGCGCCGCGAGCGGTCGGAATTCCGCTACGACCAGTACGTGGGCAAGTTGTTCGCGCACGGGCGCGACGGCCGTGTGCTGCAGTTCCGGCAGGTGTGCCGGTATGCACGGCTGGACCCGCAGGAAGCCGAGGAGTTGCTCGCCCTGCTCGTGGTGTGGGGAATCGTGGCGACGGAGCCGACGCCGCGTGGATTCACGTACGCGCTCGCAGACGAGGCGGCGCTCGACCGGCTGGAGACGGATGGCCCGCAACGTTGGCGCCATGCGGTGTAGCGTTGTAGTGCTGCTCGCCGCCGCCGTTCCGGCCGCGGCCCAAACCCGTCCCCTCGGCACCTGGGAGGACCACCTTCCCTACGGCCAAGCCCTCGAAGTCGTCTGGTGCGGACTTCCCGGCGACACCGCCTCGGAGGCCGGGTTCGCCGCGGTACGGACCTCTGCGTCGGTGTTTGTGTACCGTCCCGAGGACGGCACCGTAGAAAAGCGCTCGAAGGTGAGGAGCCTCAGCGCCGGAGCGCCGACGGCGCTGTTTTGGGACGCCGCCCGGGCGACCTTGCTCGTGGGCCATGCCGACGGGACGATCGACTTCGTCGGAGAAGACGGGCGGCGCACGTTCACCCTCATCGACATCCGGGAAAGCGCCCTCATCGGCAGCAAGGCCATCCGCAGCTTTACCGCGTCGGAAGATGGGCAGCAGGTCTATGCCGCCTGTGCGTTCGGAGCCGTTGCCATCGACCTCATTTCCAGAGATGTACGCGACACGTGGTATCCCGAGGGGTCCCAAAACCGGCGCGACATCCGGGGAATCGCGGCGCGGGACAGCCAGCTCATCGTGTGGACAGATGCCGGGATTTTTGAAGCCTCCGCCTCCCACCCGTTCCTCGGGTCGCCCGACGCATGGATCCGCTGGGACGATGTGCCCGACGAGTTTGCCGATGTGCGCGAGGTCGTCTGGGATGCGGAAGGAGAGCCCCTCCTGCACACCGCAACCGACGGCGTCGACGAGGCGTGGGTCTACGAAGGCGGCCTGTGGATGCCCCACCCCACCTTCGCTTCGAACCAAATCCAGTGCATGGCCACCGGCTATGGCCCCGACGGCGTGTGGCGGCTGGCCATCGGCGATTTCAACGGGGTGCGGATCTATGGGGCGAACGGCGATCAGCTCGACGTCGATTATGCGGCGGGGGGGGTCGAGTTCAGGCCGCGCGACCTGCTGTTTCGGGGGAGGTACGTGTGGGTGGCGAGTGCCCAGGGTGGCCTCTTGCGCATGGACCTGCTCAACGCGGATCCGGGGATTGCGCGGATGCCTGCCGGGCCGCCCGTGGCGGCGTCGCGCGCCATCGATGCGTGGAACGGGAACGTTTGGGTGGCGTCGGGGGCCGTCGATGAGACGTGGACGAGCCGGTATCGGAAGGACGGGCCGTTCGGCCGTGTTGACGGGGAGTGGGTGGGTGTGCCGGTGGGGAGTGGGGAAAATGATATCGCGGGGGTGAATGATCTGTTGTGCGTGGCCATCGATCCGCGGGATCCCACCCACGTGTACTTCGGTTCGTGGGAGGAGGGGCTGATCGAGGTTCGGGGGGGAGAACTGGTGGAGATCCACACGCCGGCGAACTCCACGCTCCAGAACGGCGATTTCGGCGGGTCACCCCGGTGCGGAGTGGCGGGGGTGGACTTCGATGAGGCCGGAAATCTTTGGTTTACAAATGCTTATGTGGAGGACGCGCTTCAGGTGCGCCTTGCGGATGGGACGTTCGTGGCCATGGCGCTCGGGTCGGCGCTGGGGTCGGACGGGTGGCTCGGCGATGTGCTGGCGGCGCGCAACGGCTACATCTGGGCCGTGATGCCGCGTGGACAGGGCCTGCTGGTGTATTCCACAGCTGGAACGCCTGAATCGACCGCAGACGATGACTGGAGGATTTTGACGTCGGATCCTGCGCGCGGCGGGCTACCGTCGAACGATGTGTACTGCGTCGAGGAGGATTTGGATGGGGAAATTTGGATCGGAACAGGGGCTGGACCGGCGGTGGTCTTCGTACCGGAGGCGATTTTTTCCGAAGATGCAGCCGGCCCCTGGGCCGCCCAAATCCTCATCAGCCAGGACGGCAACAACCAGTATCTCCTTGAAACCGAGGCCGTCCGCGCCATCCGCATCGATGGGGGCAACCGCAAATGGATCGGCACCTCGACGTCCGGCGCGTTTCTGCTCTCGCCCGATGGTCTCGACCTGCTCGCCCACTACACGTCGGCCGACAGCCCGCTCCCGAGCGATGCGGTGACCGGCATCGCCCTCAACCACGCATCTGGCGAAATCTACTTCGCAACGGAAGCCGGCATCGTCAGCCTGCAGGGCGACGCCACGAACTTCGTGCCTGCCATCGACGCCCTGACGGTGTTCCCGAACCCTGTCCGCGCGGACCACGCCGGCCCCATCGCCATCGACGGCTGTGCCTATGGCTCAACCGTACATGTCACTACCGCCTCTGGACGGTGGGTGGCTACGGTGCCGTCCGAGGGTGGCCGGGCGGTTTGGGATGGGCGCGATGCCGACGGCAATCCCGCGCCCCACGGTGTTTACCTGTTTTTCGCGGCGGACCCCACCGGGAACTCGGCCGGTACGGGTAAGGTCGCGATCTTGCGCTGAGCCATGCAGTTCCCCGGCCGCCTCCCCTTGAGCCGTTTGCCCCACAATGGCACCACCATCTTCTCGGAGATGTCCACCCTTGCGGCGGCCCATGGCGCCGTGAACGCTGGGCAGGGATTCCCCGACTTCGACCCGCCTGCCGCCCTCCAGGAACGGGTAACCGCCGCCATGCAGGACGGGTGGAACCAGTACGCGCCCATGGCAGGCGATGTGGGGTTGCGGGAGTGGCTCGTGGCCGACCTCCATGCCCGGACGGGCGTAGACCTCGATCCGGCTACGGAGGTCACGGTCGGTGCCGGGGCTTCGTCGTTGCTGTTCGCAGCTACCGTAGCCCTTTCAAGCCCCGGCGACGAGGTCATTCTCTTCGATCCGGCCTACGACCTCTATGCTCCTGCTGTCGCCGTGGCAGGGGCCACCGCCGTGCGGATCCCAGCGTCCGCTCCCGACTACGCCCTGCCCCTTGAGGCGTTGGCCTCCCGGCTCTCGCCCCGAACCCGGCTCGTCGTCCTCAACTCTCCCCACAACCCCACGGGACGGGTCGTGACGGCCACCGAACTCGCCCGGCTAGCCGACCTCCTCGGTCCTACCGATGCCATCTTGCTGAGCGACGAGGTCTACGGCCCCATCGTGTTCGACGGGCGGCCGGCTCTGAGCGCCTTCCACGAACCCCGGCTCGCAGACCGCACCCTCGCAGCTGTTTCGCTCGGCAAGCTGCTGCACTGCACCGGGTGGAAGATCGGCGCGCTGCTTGGCCCGGCGAACCTCATGGCGGAAGTCCGGAAGGTGCACCAGTTCGACGTGTTTTCGACCGGAGCTCCGTTCCAGCGGGCCATGGCCTCGTTCCTCCCCTCGCCCGCCGGAGTCGCCCACCTTGCAGGCCTGGCCGCCCTGCACCAAGCGGGCCGCGACCGCCTGCTCGACGCCCTGTCCGGCACTCCGTGGACGTTCACGCCGGCAGAGGGCGGCTTCTTCCAACTCCTCGACGCCTCTGCCTTCGCCACCGGGACGGACCAGGACCTGTGCCGGCGGTGGACCATCCGCCATGGCATCGCGACCATCCCGCTGAGCAGCTTTTTCGCTCCTGAGCACCCCCAGGGTCCACCGGTCGTGCGGGTGTGCTTCGCCAAACT
>JBMTYE010000176.1:0-4151 GCA_049454255.1 Flavobacteriales bacterium | reverse complement strand
CGAACGGGCGAAGCGCTACCGCCGACTGGAAGCGGAGCCGCCTCCCGGGCTGACCGGCGTGCCGTTCAGGACTCGCCGGCAATGCGCCAGCGGAGGCCGCCGTACATCATCCGTCCGAACACGGGGCCGTAGACGAGGCTGGCATCGAAATAGCGGTCAAAATCCGCTGCAGCGACGGGGGTTTCGCCGGGGTAGGTCGCGCCGATGATGGGTCGGGTTTGGCGGACATCTGTAAGGTTCTCGATGCCGAAGTAGACATCGAGGCGGGAGGAAAATGCCCGCGTCACCTGCACGTGGACCAGCCCGAACGGGTCGGCCACGTCCGGGCGCTGGAATTGCTCGGGATTCGTCGAGGTTCTAGGAAGGCGCTGCTCGCCATAGACTTGGGCCGTGAAATCTGCCCGCCACTGGGCTCCTGAAGCCGTCGGCTTGCTGGCATAGCTCCACTGCGAAAACGCCCGGTGGCGCGGGATGAAGGGGTCCCAAGACGGGCTATCGCCCCAGCGGTCTGTCCGAGCATCCACATAGCGCCAAGCTAACCGCAGGTCCCACCGCCGGTGGAAAGCCCAGTCCCACTCCACCTGGGCAGCGACCGAGGTAGACGCTCCCTCCACCGCATAGACCAGAATCTGCTGGGGATCGTAGTCGACGTCCACGACGGTTCTCCGGATGAAGCGCGTTCCGAATACGTCGAGCGCGAGGGAGGCGTCGCGGAAATTCAGCGGGAATTTGGCCGTCAGGCTCACCCCTGCATTGTCTGAAATCTCGGGCCTCAGATCGACCTGATTCAGCGGCAACGCACGCCCCGCTACCGGGTCCCACGCCGTCCACGTCCGGTTGCTCGCCCACAGTCCCGGGTACTCCGCAAACGGCAGCGGAGTCCGGAAACCCCGGCCGAGGGACCCCTTCAGCGCCACCTGCTCGGTGATGCTCCAGCGCGTGTGCACGCGCGGCGACACGAAAAGGCCGTGGAGGTTGTGGTGGTCTGCCCGAATTCCGGCCACAAGCGAGAACCGGTCCGCCCGGTTCCAGGTGTACTCGAAGAACGCGCCAGGAGTCACTTCGGTGCGGGAGAACGGCACGGCGGCCGAGTCCCGGTCCTGCACCACTTCATCGTAGGCGTTGTACACCCCGCCGAAGCCCGCGGACCACGCGTGGTCCGTAGTTCCGAAGATGCCCTGGGCCAGCACATAGGCCCGCCCGTAGGTTTCTTCGGCGGTGTAGCGGTGGCGGCCGAAGAGTTGGCGGTTGTCGTGGCGCACGAAGGACACCTGGGAGCCCAGGCTGCGGCCGGGTGTTCCCGGAAGCACATAGCCCGTCTTTGCCGAAGCCTCGAACCTGCGGATCTCGGAGACGGCGGACCAGTGTGCGCCTGAACGGTTCAGAAGCTCCCGCGCCGTCGACCATACGGGCGCTGCATCCGGATAGGCCGCGGCAGCGCCGGTGGCCAAATCCGTTCTCACAACACTCACCGCATACTCCCCCTCCATGCCCCGGTCTCCCTGGAACTTCCACTCGTTCCTGGCTACCGCGTGGCGCTGCAACGGGGTGTCGAGGAACCCGTCGGAATTGCGGTCGTTTGCCCAGTCGTTGTAGAGCGCGTGGGTAAGTATGGCTGTGCTCCAGCGCCGGGAGACAGCGTGCCGGCTGACATGGTTCCATTCAAACCGGCCCGATTCGTTTGCATAGACATTGACGTGCAGCGGGTCGGCATTCATCGGGTTTTTCATCGCCAAATTGATTTGGCCGGCCATGCTCTCGTGGCCCCCGCTCACGCTTCCCGCTCCTTTCGTAATGTAAATCGCTTCGATCCAGTCCCCGGGAATGAGCATCAGGCCTTGGACCGTCGCTAGACCCCGCGGGCCCGGCAGGTTGTCGACCAGGAGCTGGGTGTACTTGCCGTCGAGGCCCAGCATTCGGATTTGGCGGGTGCCGGTCACGGCATCCGTAAACGACGCATCCACTGAGGCATTCGTTTCGAACGCCTCCGAGAGGTTGCAGCACGCGGCCTTCACTAACTCCTTGCGGCTGAGTTGCTGGACGTGCAACGGGTTCAACAGGGACAAGGTCGCCCCGCTCCCGCGCGCTTCCACCTCCGCTGCCTGTAGGGCCACCCCTGCCTCGAGCACGGCTTCGACATAGCCCTGCCCCTCCCACACCAAGCCTACGGTGCCGTATCCCACACTGGAAAACCTCAGCGTATCCCCGCGCTCCGCAGCTGCAATTTTGAAAAACCCGAAGCCATCCGTCACCGCCGGCGCAAGCTTCTCAGAGCCCACGCAAACGACATACGCCCCCGGCAACGGCTCCGCGGGTGCCCCGGGCGCAGGCACGAAAAACACCTTCCCCCTGACGGACCCTTGGGCAGTCGCCCACGTCACAGCTCCGCCGAGGAGCACCGCGAGCAACAACCTCCTCATGCCGGGTTCCGCCTCAATGTGTATGGTCTCCGCTCGTGCATCCCGCATTATCGCGGTACTTACAGCAGCCGTGCAGGCCCGCATAGGCGGCATCCGAGGCTTTCACCTGCTCGGTGTCGTGGCCCGCTTCGGCCACTGTAGCATGGATTTGGGCCTCTGTAATTACCGCGGGCTTGTACACCACGCGGAGCATGCGGCTGTGCGCATCCCATTCAGCGAGAACCACTCCTTTGCGGTCCAGGGCAGATTCAATCCGCTCTTCGCACATGCCACACAGTCCTTCCACCCGGAATGTCGTCTCAACGCGCTTCGGTGCAGGCGCAATCCCCGCCCAACCGAGAATGACCCATAGAAGTAAAACTTTCATGACTTAAAGATACGTCCGAAATGAACGAAGCCGAAGCCCGGTTCGAGCTTCGGCCTCTGTGGGTCGGGATAGCAGGATTCGAACCTGCGGCCTCTTCGTCCCGAACGAAGCGCGCTACCGGACTGCGCTATATCCCGGTCGGGGCCGGCAAAGGTACAGAAACGCCGCCGACCTTCCTATACCCTCGGACTCAATCCGATGAAAGCGAAGCTGCGAGGTAGTCCCGGTTCATGCGAGCGATGGTGGACAGATCGATGCCCTTCGGACATTCTACCGCACACGCTCCCGTGTTCGTGCAGTTGCCGAATCCCTCTTTGTCCATTTGCTCGACCATGCGCATTACCCGTTCCTTGCGCTCCGGCTGTCCCTGCGGAAGGAGGGCGAATTGGCTCACTTTCGCGGCAACAAAGAGCATCGCAGAGGCGTTCTTGCACGTTGCCACGCAGGCACCGCATCCGATGCAGGTAGCGGCATTGAAGGCCTCGTCTGCGTCTGCCTTCGGGACCGGAATGGCATTCGCGTCGAGCGTGTTGCCCGACGTGTTCACCGAGATGTAGCCACCGGCTTGGATCACACGGTCGAACGCGCTGCGGTCCACCGCCAAATCCTTGATCACCGGAAAAGCTGCTGCCCTCCACGGTTCGACATAGATTGTGTCGCCGTCGTTGAAGGAGCGCATGTGCAACTGGCAGGTAGTCACGCCACGGTTCGGGCCGTGGGCCTCCCCGTTGATGAACATCGAACACATTCCGCAGATGCCTTCGCGGCAGTCGTGGTCGAAGGCCACAGGATCCTTGCCCTCCCGGATGAGCTGGTCGTTGAGCACGTCCATCATTTCGAGGAAGGACATGTGCTCGCTGATGCCTTGGATGGGATAGGTCTCCAACCGGCCCGCATCTTCCGGGCCGTTTTGGCGCCAAACTTTCAACGTAAGATTCATGGCTGCGGATTATTTGTAGCTGCGCTGCTTCAGCTCGATGTTCTCGTAAATCAGGTCTTCCTTGTGCAGACGGGCATCTCCCGGCTCGCCGGTGAATTCCCAGGCAGCGACGTAGCGGTAGGCTTCATCGTCCCGGAGGGCCTCGCCGTCTGGTGTTTGGTATTCCTCCCGGAAGTGACCTCCGCAGGATTCGTTGCGCTCGAGGGCGTCCTTGCACATGAGTTCGCCCAGCTCGAGGAAGTCGGCGACCCGTCCCGCCTTGTCGAGTTCAGGGTTGAATTGGTCCTCCTTGCCGGGCACCCGGACTTCTGCATAGAACTCCTCGCGCAAGGCGCGGATGTTTGCCATGGCTTGGGTCAAGCCGGACGCGCTGCGGGCCATTCCGCATTCGTTCCACATGATCCTGCCCAGTTTTTTGTGGAAC
>JBMTYE010000175.1:0-4154 GCA_049454255.1 Flavobacteriales bacterium | reverse complement strand
TGGACTTCGATGGCCTTGACCACTTCGAGCCGGTAGGCCTTGATGCCGCAGTTGAAGTCGTGCAGGTGGATGCCGCTGACGACGCGGGTTGCCCAGTTGTAGAGCTTGGTGGGCAGGGTTTTGCTCAGCGGGTCGTGCCGCTTCTGCTTCCAGCCGCTGATGAGGTCTAGGCCTTCGTCGAAGATGCGCTGTTCAAGCCGCGGAATTTCATCCGGACTGTCCTGGAGATCGGCATCGAGTGTGACCACGACGCGTCCACGTGCCCGTGCAAAACCCGTTTGCAGCGCAGCACTTTTTCCATAGTTCCGAGCAAATCGGATTCCGATGACCTCCTCGGGGTGAGCAGCGTGAAGGTGTTCGATGGCTTCCCATGAGCCGTCCTTGCTCCCGTCATCTACGTAGATCACTTCAAACCGCCGTCCGGCGAGCACGCGGTCGATCCACGCGTGCAATTCTGGAAGGCTTTCCGCCTCGTTGTAGAGGGGAATGACGCAACTGATGTCGGGCTGTTCAGCAGAATGCATGGGCTCAGGGGTACGGACGAGATCGGGTTAGGGTTTCCAGCATCACGCAAATTCCGAGGGCGGTCGGCGGCGAAACACCAGCGCCACGACAGCCGCACCGGCTGCCGCAAATAAAGTCCCCCAAAGTGCGGCGACGAGCAGGCCCTGGACGGACAATCCCTCGATCAGGGCCTCCTTCAACTCCTGGCGAAATTCCTCGGAATCAGGAATGGCCTGAGCGAAGGCCCCCAGCCGCTCGTCCATGCTGTCGAGGGTGGCTTCTACAAGGGCGGCAACGAGGTCGGGAGAGAGCACGTGGTAGAGCAGGAGCTGGAAGGCCGTTTGGGCAGCCTGCATCGCAGCGGCCACAGCCCACGCATGGAAAAACCCCCGACGGAAGCTCAGGATCTGGCCTTCATCCCGGCGCAGAGCCACCAGCGCCAGCGACATCCCGATCGGGAATGTCAAACCCAGCGCTAAACTGGTCCACGGACTGACCATCGCTTCCACCCCTAACGTGTACGCCGTCAATTGAATGGCAACCACTAACGCAGACGAGAGCGCGGCATGCGGCCAAATCACCGGATTGAAATTCATGCGCCGAAGGTAGCGCACCCGCTATTCTTGGATACCTTTGCACGGGGCAAGTCTCCTGCGGCCAGCTCCTGCTGAATCCCCCAGGGTCGGAAGACAGCAAGGGCAGGCAGTTGATGCGGCGCGACAGGAATCGCTTGCCCTTTTTTCGTGCGTCAAACTTTCGAAGTAGCGTGATTGTATGGGCCAAATTCAGCTCACTCCCATTCGTAAGCTCCTCGTCGCAAACCGCGGCGAAATCGCCCTTCGCATTTTCCGCACCGCACGCGAGATGGGCATCTCCACTGTCGCCGTATACTCGGATGCCGATGCACGGGCGCCGTTTGCCCGGTACGCGGACGAAGCCGTTCACATCGGTCCCGCTCCTGCAGGTCAGAGCTACCTCGCCATAGATCGGGTCATCGACGCTGCGCTGCGGACGGGTGCAGATGCCATCCATCCGGGCTACGGCTTTTTATCGGAGAACGCGGAGTTCGCCCGAGCCGTGCAAGCCGCAGGGTTGATTTTCGTGGGACCCGGTGCAGAAGCGATGGAGGTGATGGGATCTAAACTTGCTGCAAAAGCTGCAGCGGCAGATGCCGGCGTGCCCCTTGTTCCGGGGAGTGCCGGGGCGGTGGTCGATGTGACCGAGGCCCGCGCTGCGGCGGAGCGCATCGGATTTCCTCTGCTCGTAAAGGCCAGCGCCGGCGGTGGCGGAAAGGGCATGCGCCTGGTGCACGACCCTACCGAGCTCGACGAGCAGTTCGAACGCGCCGTCTCGGAGGCCACCAACGCCTTCGGGGACGGTTCAGTATTCCTCGAGAAGTTTGCCACCCGGCCCCGCCACATCGAGATCCAAATCCTCGCCGACCAACACGGCAACTGCGTCCACCTGTTCGAGCGCGAGTGCAGCATCCAACGGCGCCACCAAAAGGTCGTCGAAGAAGCGCCGTCCGCCGTGCTCACGCCGGAGTTGCGCGCCGAGATGGGAGCATGCGCCGTGCGTCTTGCTCAAGCGTGCGGCTACGTGGGCGCAGGCACGGTCGAGTTCGTGCTCGACGCCGACATGCACTTTTTCTTCCTCGAAATGAACACCCGTCTTCAGGTAGAACATCCTGTGACGGAGTGCATTACGGGAGTGGATTTGGTGCGCGAACAGCTCCGTATTGCCGAGGGGCATCCGTTGCCGTGGAGCCAAGAGGAGCTGCGCATCGGAGGGCACGCCATCGAGCTACGCGTCTACGCCGAAGACACCGCGGCTGGCTTCCTGCCCTCGACGGGCACCCTGACGCATTATCTCGCCCCCACCGGGCCGGGAATCCGTGTGGACGACGGCGTAGAAGCGGGACAGGAGATTCCGATCTTCTACGACCCGATGCTCGCTAAACTCGTCGTGCACGCACCCCACCGCGATGCCGCCATCGCACGCCTGCTCCGGGCCATCGACGAATACGCCATCGGAGGCGTTTCCACCACGCTCGACTTCGGGCGGTTCGCGGTCGACCATCCGGCGTTCCGTTCGGGCCAGTTCGACACGCACTTCGTTCGGGACCACTACGTTCCCGAGGCCCTCGAGCGCACGCCTGCGACGGAGTTAGAGGTGCTGTCGGTGCTCGCTACCGGAGCGTGCACGGCGAACTCGGGTGCGGCAACGCGTCCCGCTCGTCCGTCGCGGAGTTCGGCTTGGGCGGTGCGCAATGCTGTTTGAGGCTTCCGAGCGATGGCAGACCGGCATTTCATCGTCTACGACCTCGAGGCTACGTGCTGGAGGCATCGGCGTGCCTGGCAGGTGGAGGTCATCGAAATCGGTGCGGTGAAGGTGTCGGAAAACCTCGAAGTGCTCGACGAGTTCACCGCGTTTGTGCGGCCGCTGCTGCACCCGGAGATCTCGGATTTTTGCACCCGACTGACGAGCATTACCCAAGCCGACGTGGAGGACGCGGATGCGTTTCACGAGGTCATTCAGGCCTTCGAGGCCTGGATGAATCCGGCAGAAGTGCGCACAGTGCTGCTGAGTTGGGGAGAGTTCGATAAACGGCAACTGCTGAGCGATGCGCGCTTGCACCGGGTGGACTTGCCGTGGCTGAATTACCATGCCTGTTTGCAGATGCATTATAGCCGTTGGAAGGGGTCGAAGAACCAAATCGGGCTCAACTCCGCCCTGGAGTTAGAAGGCCTGAGCTACATCGGAACGCCGCACCGGGCCATCGAGGATGCCCGCAACATGGCCCGACTTTTCTGCCACGTCGCCGGCCCCATGGGGCTCACGTCACCATGAGCGGCTTTCTTCCCCTACTCCGGTACTTCGTGGTCCGCGAGTTCCGCGACGCACATCAGATGTGGAGCTTGCTTCTTTTTGCTTTGACCGCGGTGTATGCATGCTATCGGATCGCCCAAGGCCGTGTCGACCCCTCGGCGTGGGTGACCCTGCATTGGGTCGTCGTGCTGTTCAGCGCTTTCAATGCCGCAGCACGCGTGCATGCCGACGACCACGCTGAAGTGCGCACGTGGATGCGCGCCTGGGTGTCGCCGCGCACATGGGCTGCAGCGCGGATGGTGCACGCGACGGCTGTGCTATGGGCGGTGGTTTTGGCCGTTTTTGCTGGGTTTGCGTTGTTTCTGCCGCAGCCGTTTCTCTCCCGCGGGAGCGGGGCTTGGCTGGCTGGCATGGCGGCAACCGGCTGGGCGTTAGCGGCCCTGTTGACCCTGGTTTCGGATGTGGCCTTGCGTGCAGGAGGCGGCTTCGGTCTGACAGCAGTCCTCGGGCTTCCCCTGGTAGTCCCAGTGGTCATGGTGTCCACCGCCTTTTGCCATGGCGTGGCGCGAGGAGCACCGTGGGGCGAGGTGTGGGTATATTTGGCTTTTTTAGCCGCACTTGCGGGGCTTGCACATGCGATGGCCGCCCTGGTCTTCCCTTACCTTTGGCGGGATTGACAGCGATGAAAGGGATTTGGAAACCGGTGGGGCCTTTGCTGCTGCTTTACGTGGCCGTGATGACCGCGCTGGTGCCGTTAGGCCCGGGTTTAATCGAGTGTGTTTCAGAGGGGACTGGGACCTACCGGGTACAGGGCCACGGCA
>JBMTYE010000174.1:0-4188 GCA_049454255.1 Flavobacteriales bacterium | reverse complement strand
GCCGCTGAGCCCGAAGAACACCGCCACGTCGTCCGCGGCGCCCACATTTGCCGAGCAGTGCATCGGAAATACCCCGTGCTGGGTGGGCAAGACGAAGTTCATCACCGAGAACATGCCCTTCTTGATCTCGCCCGTGTAGGCGGACCCGGCGACGAGGATGATTTTGCGGGTGAAATCGATGGCCGAGACGTTGCCTTGGCGGGTACCGTGCAGTGCGGGGGTCGCCTGGAAGCCGGGAGCACACACCACATGCCATTCCGGGGAAGGCACCAGGACATCCTGCTCATCGAGCCGGATGAACATGTTGCTAACGAAGAGGTTAGACCAGGCCTTCTCCGTGACCACGCGGACGCGGATGGAGCTCGCTGGATCCGCCCCTACCGCCGCATCGCGGACGAAGACCGGCTTGCCGGCCAAATACGCCGCCATGTCGCGGTGCAGCGCCTCGAAATGTTCTGGGGAAAGCGGCTGGTTGATGGTGCCCCAGTCCACGGCTTCGTGGGACGTCGTGTCATCGACGATGAACCGGTCCTTCGGGGAGCGACCCGTGAAGGTCCCGGTGTCGACCGCAAGGGCGCCGGTGTCCGTCAAGGTGCCATCGCCTCGAAGGAGGGTCTGGACGATTAGTTTGGCCGGAGGCAGATTCCAATGGGCCCGGGAGACGTCCTCGAGCCCGATTGCTTCAAGCGAAGCATCAATGGGGGGATTTCCTACGTGTTTCATGTGAGAATGATCATTGCATTTCACGGACACAACGTACAAAGCTACTCCCCTGGGCGCCGTTTGCCCGAACTTCACCCCGCAAGAAATCCACCAGATGCCCACAATCGCCTCCCTCACGCGGCGCGTTCTCGCCGCCGGACTCTGCACATTCCTGGTCGGCAACGCTGATAGTCAGGTCGTTCCGTGGTCGTGGACGGTGGGAGGCGGTCCGTCGGTCGTCGTGGACGGGACAGCGCTTCCTTTTCCGTGGACTGGCGGATTCACCGCGCCGCAGTGGAGTCCTGTGGATTTCGATGGCGACGGCGACGACGACGTGTTCAGCTGCGACCGGGATGGTGGGCGGGTGTTGCTGTTCGAGCGGACTCCTGCGGGATTCGTTGAGCGGCCGGACTGGGCCGTGGGCTTCCCGGAGCTCACGGAGTGGGCCCTGCTCGTGGACTACGATTGCGATGGGCTCGCGGACCTGTTTACCGGATTCCAAAACGGGGTCCACGTCTACCGCCATGCGCCGGCGGGCACCTTCACGCCCGTAGCCCAGCCCCTTTTCGCGTCGTGGGACTTCGGCAGCGGGCCCTCGCAGCTGCCCATGGTGGTGTTGACGCTGGATAAGCCCTCCATCGCAGACCTCAACGGCGACGGTGCCCTCGACGTGCACGCCTTCACCGAGACGAGCACCACCGTCTACGCCTATACGGGCCAAACGCCCTGCGGGCTGGACTTCGTCGTCACGAACCGCTGCTACGCGATGTTCGACGAAGGCACCGAGGACAATTCGGTCTACATCGGCGATGACCACACCTGCGGGTTCAACGTCGCCGACCCCCGCGACACCGATCCGGCCGGGCGTCCCGAGGAACCGCTCCGGCACGCCGGGGGGAGCCTGACCGCCCTCCAGCTCGACGGACTGGGCGGTCACGATCTGCTCGTGGGGGATGTTTCGTTCGGGACTTTGATTGCACTTGTGCTCGAGGAAGCCGTCGATGGGCAGGACAGCACGGCCTGGTACGATCCGGCGTTTCCGGCGGAGTTGCCCCATACCGGACTGCAGGATTCGGTGTACTGCTGGAAGTTTCCGGCGGCGTGGCCCATCGATGCAGACGCGGACGGCGTGGTGGATTTGGTCATCAGCCCCCACACGGACATCGAAACGGAGGACGACCGCTGCGTCCACCTGTGGCGCAATGCCGGCACGGCCGACGTTCCCGTCTGGGAA
Organism: Flavobacteriales bacterium; assembly: GCA_049454255.1. Classification (GTDB taxonomy): domain Bacteria; phylum Bacteroidota; class Bacteroidia; order Flavobacteriales_D; family Sanyastnellaceae; genus CAMCYM01. The sequence continues at coordinate 2,252 of JBMTYE010000174.1, read as the reverse complement.
TTCGTCACCGACACCTGGATCCAGGGCGGAACGCTCGACGTGGGCCGGGGCGCGGCTCCGGTGTTCGTCGACCTCGACGGCGACGGTCTCCTCGACCTTGCCCTCGGGAACAAGGAGCGGTACGAAGGCGTGGGCGCGACCCCTACGGAACTCGCGCTCTTCCGCAACACAGGGACGGCCACGGCTCCGGAATTCACCCTGATGGACTGGAGCGCCGTGGACTTCAGCGCAAATGCCATCGAAAGCGCCTACCCGACCTTTGCAGACCTCGATGGCGATGGCGATGTGGACCTGCTCGTCGGGGATGAGCTCGGACTGCTCCACGCCTATACAAATGCGGCTGGACCGGGTGCTTGGCCCGAATTCATTCTGCCCGAGCTCTCGGTGACCGATGCCAGCGGTACGCCCATCGATGTAGGGCAGTTTGCTACTCCCCAAACCGTAGACCTCGACGGCATCCCCCCCCTCGACCTGCTCATCGGCGAGAAAAACGGCACGCTGACGGCCTACCTCGCCTGTCCGGACGGCAGCGGCGGACACTCCTGGTGCCTCTGGACCTCCCCCACCACGGGCGAAAACTGGGGCGGCATCGTCGTTGACAACGCCTTGGGCATCAACGGCTACAGCGTGCCCTGCCTCCTCCCCCACGGCGACGTAACCGAGGTGTTCGTCGCAAACGAACTCGGCCAGCTGCAGTACTTCGGCACCTTCACCCCCGGCACAGACCCCGGCTACCTCCCGGAGATCTCCGCCGCAGCGGGCGGATTCCAGCCCGGCCTCCGGGCCGCAGCCGCCCTAGCTGACCTCACCTCCGACGGCATCCCTGAACTCGCAATCGGCATCCGCAACGGCGGCGTCCGGTGGTACAGCGGCACCGCCACCTCTGTCACCATCCCGGCCCCGGACCGCACCATCGCCCTCCACCCGAACCCGTCCTACGGTTCTGCCCGCCTGACCGGCGCCGCCCCGGCGGCAGCGGTGGCCATCTTCAGCAGCGACGGCCGACTGCTGCACACCGAAAGGACCGGCCCAGACGGCACCGCCGTCCTGCCGGTCCTTCCCGCAGGTTCCTACATCGTGACCTCCGGCACCACCTCGCTGAAGTGGGTCGTCCGGAACTGAACCGTCAGGCCGTCGCGTTCATCCGGTCGAGCACGTCCGCCACGGAACGTACCGCCTTTTCCGATTCCGCGAGCAACGCCTTTTCGTCCGCATTCAGGTCGAGCTCGATGATCTCCTCGATGCCGTTCTTGCCCAACTTCACCGGCACCCCGAGGTAGAGGTCGTTGATGCCGTACTCGCCGGTCAGCCACGCGCAGACCGGGAAGATGCGCTTCTGGTCGCGGACGATGGCCTCGACCATTTGGGCAGCGGCAGCGCCCGGCGCATACCACGCTGACGTGCCGAGCAGGTTCACGATCTCACCTCCGCCCGTCTTCGTCCGCTCGACGATCGCGGCGAGCTTGTCCTCCGCGATGAGCTCGGTCACCGGAATGCCACCGACGGTCGTGTAGCGCGGCAGCGGCACCATGGTGTCGCCGTGGCCGCCCATGAGGACCGCTTGGATGTCCTTCGGACTGACGTCGAGCGCTTCCGCGAGGAAGGCCCGGTAGCGCGCCGTGTCGAGGATGCCGGCCATGCCCATCACGCGCCGCGAATCGATGCCCGCCGCGAGGTAAGCGCAGTAGGTCATCACGTCGAGCGGGTTCGATACCACCACGATGATGGCGTCGGGGCTGTGGGCGATAAGCTGCTCCGTAACGCTCTTCACGATGCCGGCGTTGATGGCGATGAGGTCGTCGCGGCTCATGCCGGGTTTGCGGGGCAAACCGCTCGTGATGACCACCACGTCAGAACCGGCAGTGCGGCTGTAGTCGTTCGTGACCCCGACCGTACGGGTGTCGTAGAGGTTGATGGGAGCGGTTTGCCAAATGTCCAGCGCCTTGCCCTCCGCGAAGCCATCCTTGATGTCGAGCAGCACCACCTCGTTTGCCACTTCGCGCGTCGCCAGCACATCTGCGCACGTCGCACCGACGTTGCCGGCGCCCACTACGGTTACTTTCATGGTTTCTTGAAAATCAGTTGGGAAAAATTCGCGACAAAACTACGGCGGGGGCACCGGCCGGATGCAGCGATGTTGCATAATTTGGCAGGAAACTCCTGCATGCATCTTCCCCCTTTCTTTCCGCGGCTCGCGGGCATATTCGTTTTCCTTTGGGTTCTCGGACTACCGGGCTGGGCGCAGCCCCGAA
>JBMTYE010000173.1:0-4199 GCA_049454255.1 Flavobacteriales bacterium | reverse complement strand
CAACCGATAAGTTCGATTGCTTCCATGCCGCAAGGTTACGGCAGGCCCTGCCGACCCGCCGTGACGCAGGTCACGCGCCGGCCAGCCCGATCTCGCGGAGCCGCTGGTCGAGGTAGTCGCCGGCGGTGATGGGCGCTTCCTTCGGCTGCTCGCCCGCAGGAACGAGGTGGGGAAGGGCGTCGAGCGGCATGTCCGGCCGGGGATGGCAGAAGAACGGCATGGAGTAGCGCGGGCTGGCCCACTGCTCCCGCGGCGGGTTGACCACGCGGTGGGTGGTGGACGCCAGGGTGTGGTTCGTCAGCCGCTGCAGCATGTCGCCCACGTTCACCACGATGTGCTCGGGCAGGGCAGTGACAGGCACCCAAACGCCGTCGTGGCGCAGGACTTCGAGGCCTGAAGCAGAGGCGCCTACGAGCAGGGTGATGAGGTTGATGTCCTCGTGTTGGCCGGACCGCACGGCAGATTGCGGTTCTGCGAGAATGGGCGGATAGTGGATGAGGCGCAGGATGCTGTTGCCGCCGTCGACCCAGGGTGCGAAGTAGTGTTCCGGCAGGTGGAGGTGCAGGGCGATGGCGCGCAGCATGGTTTGGCCTAACGCCTCGAGCCGGCGGTAGGCGTCAACTGCTGTAGCTTGGAATTCAGGGAGTTCAGCGACAGGACGGTTGTCTGGAAAATCGGCCGCGGAACTGCCTGCCGGCGGATCGGGCTGGCCGACTTGCCAAAACTCCTTCAAATCCGCCGCCGCACTGTCCTTCGCATGTTCCACCCCTTGACGCACAAATCCCCGCTGGTGGTGGGCCTCCGGCCGGGCATACTGCTGTTTCACCTCGAAAGGGAGCTCGAAAAACCGGCGGCTTTCCGCGTACAGTGCATCGATGCGGTCTGCGGGAATGCCGTGGCCGCTGATGGCGGCAAAGCCGATGGTTTCATAAGCCCGGCCCAGGGTAGCAACGAATGCAGCACGTTCTTCTGCGTTGCCTTCCGTAAAAGCACGGAGATCGAGGGTAGGAATTCCGGCGACCAAATCGAATGCGGGAGTTTCTTGTGCCATAGGGGCGAAGGTACGTTCCAGCAGGCCGATGAGGTGCGCGGTGGCCGACTCCCAACCTGCGAGCTCCCGCACGGCGAGGGCCGCGCGCTGTCCGGATTCCGCAAGTGCGGTCCGGTCGGCCAGCAAGCGCTTGACCTCAGCCGCGGTTTCAGGTGCCCCGTCTGCGGTCACCAGCCACCCTTCCCGCAGACCCCGTAGGCGGAGTGCCTGGGGCAGCCCCGCGGCCACATGTGGCGTGGTCACCGCAGCCAGTCCGGCCGCCCACGCTTCGAGCAGCTTGTTCTGCATCCCCGAGCCGAGCCGGAGGGGAGCCACGAACAGCGCCGCCTGTCCGTACGCGTCGCGCATGTCGTCAAGCCAACCGGTGACCTCCACCCTCGCCCCGGCCAGCGCCTGAACTGCAGGGGCAGGACGTGCCCCGGCCAGAACGACCTGCATCCCTGGGCACAGCGGTAGCACTTTGCGCACCAGGACGTGCGCGGCATCTACGTTGGGCGGATAGCCCATGTGGCCGGTGAAGAGCAGTACCGGAGGGCGGTCGGCGTGGGGCGGTCCGCCGGCGAAGGCCGCGGCATCGACGCCGTTCGGGACGACGAGCACCCGGCTACGGTCCGGGTGGACGAGCCGGTCGCGGTCCGCTTCGGAGATGATGGTCAGCGCGTCGAAGTGGTCGATGACGGAAGCCTCGTAGCGCATGAGGCGGTCGGCCTCGATCCGGAAAAGCGGCCGCTGCCACCACGGTGCGCGGTGCTCGCGACGCCGCATCCCGGCCCCTAGGGCATCCATGACATCGACGACCCGCGGAAGGGCATGGACATCCTTGAGGTATTCCGCGGTGCGTATGAGTTGGAGGTAGGCGCCATCGGGTCGGATGGCCTCGACGATGCGCAGCACAGTGGCCTGGGCGGCCCGTTGGTAAAACCAGTGCACCTGAAACGGCCGGCTGCTGAACGGCGACCAGGCCATGCGCAGCCACCTCCGCCACGGCTGCAGGCGCACCTCGTGGATGCCTGCGCAGACGGTAGAAAGCGCAGCTCGCGCACTTTCCGGAAGGGGTTTGTCTGTTAAGCAGGCCAAATGCACTTCATGTCCTGCCCCGTGCAACACCGCTAACTGACGGTACATCCTCAACTTGTCCCCCTTTTCGAGGGGCCAAGGCACGCGGGAAGTCAAAACGAAAATCCTCATGGACAGCGGGAGCGGATGAACGCAATCAGGTCCTGGACGATGGGGCCGTTTGCAAACCGCTGGACGGCGAGCTCGCGCCCGGCAGCCCCGAGCCGTTGCGCGGTTTCAGGGTCGCTGAGCAGCGTATTGATCCCGGCGGCGAAGCTGACGGGGTCGTCCGCGATCCACACGTGGCGCCGGTGAACGGCGGGTATGCCTTCGATTCCGGTAGTCGTGGTGATCACGGGTCTTCCTGCAGCGAGCGCTTCGACCGCCTTAATGCGCATCCCGCTGCCGCTGGCGATGGGAATGACAGCGACCCCCGCCGCTCCTAGCACACTCCACGGGTCGGCTACCTCGCCCACCACCTCGACGCCCGGCAGCCGGGCGGCTTCAGCACGCAGTTCGTCAGGGAATCTCTTGCCGGCGAGGCGCAGAGGCGTGCCCGGCCGGACCGCTGGCCAAACTTCGCGCAGCAGCCATTCTACCCCTTGAACGTTCGGCGTCCAGTCCATCGAGCCGAAGTGGAACACGTGGTCCGGAGCACCGGTCGCTCCAGCCGGCACGGCGTCGAGGTCGATCCCGAACGGCACCACATGTAAGCGGTCGGCCGGCACCCCGAGGGCCCGGAAGCCGGCCGCATCCTCTTCTGAAATCGCAGCGATTCCATCGAACTCCGCGAGGGCAGAACGCTCGAAGCCGAGCAAACTGCGGGTGACCCAGCGGAGGTAGGTGCGCCGGGTCAGGTCGGGCGTGGAGGCCGCCAGCCGGGACCAAATCATGTGCTCAACGTTGTGGGCGCGCAGCACCACGCAGCCTTCGCTCAAGGAGCGGATGACCGGGACGTAGGGCGCCATAAACAACGATTCGACGAGGATGACGTCGAAGACTTCACGGCGTAGGATGTCGCGCAGACGCTGTTCAAGTTCAGCAGAATGGAAGCGTCCCACCTGGTAGTTGTCCCCGGTAAGTGTGGTTGTCACTGCGTCCACCGCGTCGATCCGGGTATCCACATAGACCGTTTCAATGGAGGTGGCTTCCCGGTAGGCCGGCGACCAGGACGCTTCGAGGGCGGGGTGCTTGTCGGTCGCCGCCGCGAGTACCCGGACTTTGTGGCCCGCCTCGAGCAGGCCTTGGGTCAGGGCGTCCATGGCGCGGCACCCGCCGTCTCGGGCGGGGAGCGGCGGTTTGGGGCAGAGCTGCAGGATGCGCAGGGTTCGGGGGAGGCTCATCGGCGGCGCAGGCGGCGGCCAAGTTCGGAAAAGGACGGCCACCGCACCGCAACCAGCACGTGCGCATCCTGCATCGCTGCCCGCGTCAGCATCCACGCGACCGGCAGCAGAACGACTGTGCTGAGCCACATGCCCACCACGGGGGCCACCACGCCGCTGCGGATGAGTTGCTCGCCGACGATGCTTAAGATGTAGTAAACGAGGAAGATGCCTATCGCGAAGAGCGTGGGCAGGCCCAGGCCGCCTTTGCGGATGATGGCGCCGAGCGGAGCACCGATGAAGAAGAGCAGGAGGCAGCTGGTGCCGAGGAAGAACTTGCGGTGCCATTCGACCGCATGCCGGTCGCGCGCTCGCTCGCGAATGCGCGCATCTTCAAGTGCATTCAGCACGCCTTGGCGGGCATTGCGGCAGGCGTCGCGGGCGGTGTCGTAGACCAAACGCCGCTGGGCCACGCCCAGCGCCGCGCTCCACGGTTCGGGCCGGACATGCGCCGTGGACAGCGAGTCCGCGAAAAGTGCATGGGTCCGGAGTCCGTAGGCGAGGACGTCGGCCCGCCGAGCGTTCGCCTCGGACTGCAGCGAATCCATGGCGGTTTCGAGCTGCGCCACGGTCATCATCTCGTGGACACGTTGGAACAGGCCTTCGTCGACTTGGTTGAAGTCGAGGGAGGCCAAATCAATTTCGAGGGTGTTTTGCTTGAACCGCGTGGTGACGTGGGGGTGGATGCGCTCGGCGCGGCGGTCGCCGAG
>JBMTYE010000172.1:0-4240 GCA_049454255.1 Flavobacteriales bacterium | reverse complement strand
CGCTGGTTCAAGTCCAGCAGGGGGAGCTTCGATGACAAGAAGGTTATACCTTAGGGTGTAACCTTTTTTGTTTGAGCGCATGCGAATCCACACCTCGATGCCCGCCAGGTTGAAGCCCTACTTTTTCCAAGAGTTGGCGGAATCCAGTGGTTTTTTCGCAAGGCATGACTTTCAGAACAGCTGGCGACATCTCGAACGCGCTCACATCATCGGCCAGCCATATCCCTATCACCACACCTTGGTGCATTGGAAAATGTTGCTGTTCGGCATCAAATCGAAAGACCTCAAAGAGATTATCGGTCAAATGCCGCGTTTGCTTTTGGGCGGTGTAAAATCCTTTGTGGGTGAGATCCCGGTGGGAAATACGGGGGGAGCGAACGTGCCCCCACTTCAACCGATGGAGATACCGGCCGATTTAGAAAGAATCATTGAGCAGTGCCGGTAGGTGCATTCGGTTTGGGTTAAACCTTTGGCCTGCTGCGGCCGTCTCCCCTCGACACCCTGCCTGCTTGACATGAAGAACCTCCTCCTGTGGGCGTGGTCCCTGGCCGTGCCGGTCGCCGCAGCGGCCCAAACCCTGCCCGAGCACTGGACCCTCGACAACGCCTCCCACCGCCTCATCACCGCAGGGGTAGACGACACGGGGCTTTACGACAGCGGCCTCATCCGCGAGCTCCGGCTGACCTTCCCGGCGGCAAACTACTGGAGCCAACTCACACAGAACTACGGCACGGCGAACGAGGTGCTCGCCCACCTCGAAGTCGATGGCGTGGTGTACGACAGCGTCGGCGTCTCGTTCAAGGGCCAAACGTCTTACATGATGGTGAACGGGCAGAAAAAGAGCTTCGGCATCGCCATCGACGCCTTCGTTCCGAACGCCGACCTCATGGGCTACAAGACGTTGAACCTGAACAACGCCTTCCAGGATCCTTCGTTTCTGCGCGAATTTCTCTACCTGCAGCTCATCCGGAAGCATGTGCCTGCGGCAAAAGCGAACTTCGTCCGGCTCTTTTTGAACGACGAGGACTGGGGCCTCTACGTGAACGTGCAGCAGATGAACAAGGACTACCTCGAGGAGTGGTTCTTGTCGAACGACGGGACGCTGTGGCGTGCGGACAGCCCCACGGGCACCGGCGGCGGAGGGGGGCCAGGCGGCGGAGGGGGCGGGCCGAACTGGGGCGATGGAACGGCGGCGCTGAACTACCTCGGACTCCTCGACAGCGACTACACGCCGTACTACACACTCAAAAGCACCGCGTCCGCCGATCCTTGGCAGCTGCTGATTTCGACCTGCGACGTGCTCGAAAACACCCCCATTGTGGGGCTTGCGGCGGCGCTGCCGGCGGTGATGGATGTGGACCGGGCGCTCTGGTTTTTGGCCTGCGAGAATGCCTTCGGCGATGACGATGGCTACATCTTCAAAGGAAAAATGGACTACTACGTCTATGTCGACGCGGAAACCGGCAGGCTCACCCCCCTCGAATACGACGGCAACAGTGTGCTCGTGCAAGAGACTGCGAACTGGAGCCCGTTTTACAACGCAAACAACGCGAATTACCCGCTGATCCACAGGCTCATGCAGGTTCCGACTTACCGCCAGCGCTACCTCGCCCACCTGCGAACGGTGTACGACGACCTCCTCGGTACCGCATACACCGAATCCCTGCTCGACACCTGGTCCGCCTTCATCGACGCCGACGTGCAATCCGACCCGAAGAAGATCTACACCTACGCGAACTTCCTCTCCGAACAGAACCTGCTCACCACGCGCTTCAACCAGCGCCGCGCTGCCCTGCAGGCAAATCCGGAGTTTTCTGCGGCGTCTCCTGCGATTTCAGGCGTGGAAATGACCTGCGCGGCAGGGATTTGGGGCGTGCCACAGCCCGGGGAGCCCGTCACGGTGACGGTGTCCACTGACGCGGTTCAGGTCGTTGTCTACTACAGCAGCGCGCTCGCCGGCACCTTCACCGCGGTTCCCGCTGTGCTGGTGGGCGGCCTGTGGGAAGCGGTAGTGCCTGGTTTTGCGGCCGGTACGGCCGTGCGGTTGTATGCAGAGGCCATCGCACCTTCGGGTTCTCGGGCCTATGCACCGGCCGGCGCTGAGCACGATGTCTACCTCTACACCGTGGGATCTCCAGCCGTCGCTTCAGACCTCGTGGTGAACGAGGTTCAAGCCGCGAACACCGCGACAGCAGCGGATGAGGCCGGCGAATTCGATGACTGGATCGAACTGTTCAACCGCGGTTCCGTTCCGGTAGATCTCGGCGGTTGGCACCTCTCGGACAACCCGTGGAACGTGACCAAATGGACCTTCCCCGCCGAAACCGTCATCGCCCCCGGCGCTTACCTCATCGTGTGGGCAGACGAAGACAGCTCCCAGGGTCCGCTCCACGCGAACTTCAAGCTGTCCGCTGCCGGGGAAGAACTGCGCCTGTACACGCCCGACGGCTCCGTAGCCGACGAGGTGCTTTTCCCTGCCCTGTCGACCGATGGGGGTTACGCGCGCATCCCAAATGGCACCGGGGCGTTCGTGGCGCAGGAGCCCACGTTTGCCGCAAACAACGAAACTGCAGGCATCGAGCACGCCTCTTCCGGATGGAGCCTTCGCCCCTACCCGAACCCCGCGGACACGTGGATCGTGTTTTCCATCCCCGGGGGTGGGGCCAGATACCGCTTTTCAGATGCTTCGGGCAGAACTGTACTGGAGGGAACTACCTCCGGGTCTTCTTTGCGGCTGGATGTTTCCGGTTGTGCGCCCGGACTGTACCACCTCCATGTTCAGACGGGCGATACCGCGGGCCACACGCCCGTCCTCGTGAACTGACCGCTAGCGGGGATCTGCCGGGAAAAGGTTAGTCCAAGCGGCCGCATCGAGGTACAACCTGCAGGTGTCCCCCACCAGCGCGCAATTCACCCGGAAAGTCCTCGTCGTCCCGAGCAGCGTCCGGTCGTAGGTGAGCGACCACTTCGTCCCCTCTTCGATTACCCTCACCCCTGCCCGCCGGGTGCCGGAAACCGATTCCCGCTCCTCCAGCATCCTCGCCACCCCTGCGCGTCCGAGTCGGTCCACTTCCGGCCCGTAGAAAAATGCGGCCGCCTCGTTGTACCGCTGGTAGCGGTGCAGGGTTTGGACGTAACCGAGTACATCCATGTCGTAGAAGCACAGCGGATTCCGGAAAAGGCAATCCGTCTTCGCGGTCGTTTGGGCCGTGGCAGCGGCCGCCACGGAAAAGAAAACCACCCCACAAACAGCGCGGAAAACCGCCCTCAACAGCATGCTTTACAGCAAGTTAATCCGCTGAGCGAGCAGGTCTTTGTACGAACCGCCGACCGGGATTTCCTTTTCCATGCCCTCCATTTGGATCATGGCGTACTTGATGCTCTCGATGGCCTCGATGTTCACGATAAAGCTGCGGTGAACCCGCACAAACAGGCGCGGATTGAGCTTCTGCTCCACGTCTTTCATCGTGCTGTGGATGGTATAGCTCTCCTTGCGCGTGTGCACGACGACATAATCTTTCAGGGCTTCGACGAACAGCAAATCTTCGTTCTTCACCCGCACGAACTTGCTTCGATTTTTCACGAAGATGACGTCCGCGTCGACTTTGTGCTCCGCGAGGCTGCGCAGGAACTCGCTCTCCATCTTGAGCTCCTGCTCCTTGCCGTGCTTGTGCAGGGCCATTTCGATGGCCGTCTGGATGTCTACATCCTTGAACGGTTTGAGGATGTAGCCGTGCGGCTCCGCCATCTTCGCCTCGTTCAGGGTATTCTCGTCCGCGTAGGCCGTCAGGAACACCACCGGGATGTCGATGTTGCGCTTGATTTCCTCCGCGGCGGCGATTCCGTTCATGTCGCCCTTGATCATGATGTCCATCAGGGCGAGATCCGGCTTGTGTTTGAGGGCCAAATCGATTGCGTCCTCGCCGTTGTCTGCGCTGGCCACCACGTTGTAACCGAGGTTGACAAGGCAACGCTCGATGTCTTTGCGGACGATACTCTCGTCTTCGGTGACTAAGATGTTGATGGCCATGGCAGAGAGATTTAAGTGGACGGGGTAAAGCTAACCAAAAATGAGCTGCCCGGACCCGTTCCGATTTCGAGCTCCCCATCGAGTTGCTCGGTCAAGGCCTGTACGAGGTACATCCCCAGGCTGTCGTGGGTTTTCGCATCGAATCCCTCAGGCAATCCCACCCCGTCGTCGCGCACCTCCAGTACGACGCGACGCAGGTCTGAGCAGTCC
>JBMTYE010000171.1:0-4256 GCA_049454255.1 Flavobacteriales bacterium | reverse complement strand
CGACCTCGAGGGCGATCAGCGCGTTCACGCCGGCCGGGCCGCGGACCGCCTGCGACAGCTCGCGGGCGTCGACGCTGACGGCGGCGGGGGTGACGCCGACGCCGTACAGGGCGGCGGGCACGCGGCCGCCGCGGCGCAGCCGACCGGCGGGGGACTTGCCGGGGCGCTCGCGGCGCGTCGCGGACAGGCGGATCTGGGTCGACACGGTGGGGCTCCTGCGGAGAAGGTCCCCTGCGTGGGTCGGTCACCGTGGTGGCGAGGTGTCACGCGGGGCCCGGACCGCGGACGCGCGCCGACGAACGGCGCGGGCGGAGCGGGTCCCGACATGCTACCGGCGCGGTGACGGGCCCGGCAACCGCCCGCGGGCCGTCCGGGCCGCCCCGGACTGGTCAGACGTTCTCGCCCCGCAAGATCTCGGCGACCGACTCGTCCGCGCAGACGGCCCGGAGGGCCGAGGCCAGGATCGGCGCGATCGAGAGCACGACGAGCTTGCCGTCCATCCCGATGTCCTCGGGGACCGGGATGGTGTTGGTGACGACGACGCGCTCGATGACGCTGTTCTCGAGCCGCTCGACGGCGGGACCGCTGAACAGCGGGTGGGTCGCGCAGGCGATGACGCGCGTCGCGCCCCGCTCCATGAGCAGGCTCGCGGCGCCGACGATGGTGCCGGCGGTGTCGATCATGTCGTCGATCAGCACGGCCTCGCGGCCCTGGACGTCACCGATGACGTCGAGCGTCTCTGCGACGTTGTGGCGGGTCGGGTCACGGCGCTTGTGCAGGATGGCGATCGGCGCGCCGAGGTGGCCGGCGAACTTCTCGGTCAGCCGCACGCGGCCTGCGTCCGGCGAGACGATGACGCGCTTCGCCGGGTCGGTGTTCTCGGTGATCCACTGCTCGAGCAGGGGCAGCGCCGTGAGGTGGTCGAACGGGTTGCGGAAGAAGCCCTGGATCTGGCCGGTGTGCAGGTCGACCGACATGATGCGGTCGACCCCGACGGCCTCGTAGAGGTCGGCGATCATCCGGGCCGCGATCGCCTCGCGCGAGCGGGCCTTCTTGTCCGACCGCGAGTAGCCGTAGTACGGGATGACGGCGACGGTCCGCTTCGCCGAGGCCCGCTTCAGCGCGTCGAGCATGACCAGCTGCTCGATGATGAGGTCGTTGATGCTCATCCCGCCCGGCACCGAGAGGTGCGACTGCAGGACGAAGACGTCGGCGCCGCGGACCGACTCGTCGAACCGGGCGTACAGCTCGCCGTTCGCGAACCGCGACAGCTGGACGTCGCCGACGCGCATCCCGAGGTGGTCGGCGACCTCGCGGGCGAGGTCCGGGTACGACGACCCGGAGAAGAGCATCATGCGCTTGCGGGTCACGAGCTCCACGGTCCCGCTCCCCGTCGGCGACGGGGCGGACCCTACCGCGTCACCCGAGGCGGCCGCGGGCGCGGCCCTCCTTCACAACCTGACGGGCCCGGCCGATGGCGAGGGCCTCGGGCGGGACGTCGTCGGTGATGGTCGAGCCGGCCGCGATGTTCGCCCCCGCCCCGACCTCGACGGGGGCGACCAGCATCGTCCCGCACCCGACGAACGCCCCCTCGCCGACGACGGTGCGGTGCTTGGTGCGGCCGTCGTAGTTCACCGTCACGACCCCGCAGGCGACGTTCGCGCCGGCCCCGACGTCGGCGTCCCCGACGTAGGCGAGGTGCGGGACCTTCGCACCGGCCCCGACCGCCGCGTTCTTGGTCTGGACGAACGCCCCCACGCGCGCACCCTCGCCGAGGACGGTCCCGGGCCGGAGGTGCGCGAACGGGCCGACCTCGACGCCGGTGCCGATGCGGGCCCCGTCGGCCCGGGTCGAGTGCACGACCGCCCCCGTCCCGACCTCGCAGTCGGTGAGGTGCGAGTTCGGGCCGACGACCGCACCGGTCCCGATGCGCGTCGATCGGAGGGTTGCACGGTCGATGGTGGTGGCGGCGCCGATTTCGCAGCGGTCGCCGACGATGACGTTGCCGGTCTGGGGCACCTTGCGGTAGGCTCCGTCGGCTTGTGGGGCAAAGCCGAACCCATCCGCACCGATGACGGCATGCGGCTGGAGGATGCAGTCCGCTCCGACTTCGCAGCGGTCCCCGACGTACACTCCCACATGGAGCATCGTGCGTGGGCCTACGTGGGCATCGTAACCGATGTAGGCATGCGCACGGAGATCGACGCCGTCTCCGACTGAGGCGCCAGCTTCCACCACGGCGTGAGGTCCGATCGAACAGCCGACGCCGACAGTAGCGGTCGGGTCGATGACGGCCGTGGGATGGACGCCGAGGGGACGGTTTGGCGCCGGCTCGGCGAGCTCAAGGATGCGACCGAATGCCGCATACGGGTCTTGAACGCGGATGAGGGTCAAACCGTCCGGCAAAGGCCGAGTCGGCCGAAACTCTTCCCCCACAATGGCAGCGGAGGCTCCGGTCGAATAGATAAACCCCTCATAATCAGGATTTGCCAGGAAGGTCAGCTCGCCGACAACCGCCGACTCGATCCGGCCCACCCGGTGCAGCACCGCAGTCCCCAAACCTTCCACGCGTCCTCCGAGGTACGCAGCGAGTTCATCTGCCGTCCGTTGCATGCGCCCAAAGTTAGGCCCGGACCCCGTGGTCCCACGCCTCCACGAACTCCGATTCTGTCAACCGCACATCCCACCGGGGTGCGCCGATGGCATCGAGTACCACTTCCCGCACCTCGCCTCCGACATTCTTCTTGTCTTGGACCATCCACAGCCACAACTCCGCAGCGCTTGCTGGGGGGCGCTCTGCGTTTAGCCAGCGGTGTAGATGCGGATTGATTGCGAGCGCGAGATCCGGGCTTCCCCAGTGCAGGACCCACTGCATCCCGTAACCGACACATATACCATGCGGGATGGGTGTGCCTTGTGCATGGCTCCATGCTTCAATCGCGTGTCCTATCGTATGCCCGAAGTTGAGGACTTTGCGCAGTCCGGACTCGAACGGATCTTTCTCGACGATTGCACGTTTGATGGCGCACGATTCGGAAATCAGGGGCCGGATGGCTTCGCGTGTCGGTGTGGGTACTGCGGCCACGCGCTCCCACGCTTCCTGGCTGGAGATTAGGGCGTGCTTGACCAGTTCGAACCAGCCCGATCGCAATTCGGGTTCAGGAAGCGTCTCGAGCCATTCCGGAATCACAAGAACCGCTTGTGGCGGGTGGTGCGTGCCGAGGATGTTCTTGAATCCGTGAAAATTGAGTGCTGTCTTTCCACCGTGTGCGGCGTCAATCATGCCGACAAGGGTCGTGGGCATGAAGAGTGTCGGTATCCCGCGCTTCCAGGTGGAGGCGGCGAAGCCCACCGCATCCGTCACCGTACCTCCTCCTACCGCGGCGATTGATTGTCCACGCCCGACCCCTGCCTGTTCCAGCGCCGCCCAAATGCGTTCTACCCCCGCCCACGACTTCAGTCCTTCCCCACCTTCAAGTGGCACCCAGTGCTGCACACGCTCCCAAGCAGGAGCGTGACGACGAATCACTTCAGGGGTGAACCGCGCATCGTGGAAAACCACCTCAGGAGCGTTTATACTTTCGGTGGGATTTGTATAAGGCTCCATCGATTTAATTAGTATAATTTCGATGTGTGCGATTCAGGCACGGCTGGATACAAATTCGGCAGGCACGGGGCCTGCCGAACGGGTGTGGTACTACCGGGATTCGAACCTGGGACACGCGGATTTTCAATCCGCTGCTCTACCAACTGAGCTATAGTACCGAACAAGAGCGTGCAAATATAGTGCTTCTTGCCCTGCCGCGCAATGTGCAGAGCGGCATTCTGAGATTTTCTTGCGCGCTCATTTTCGGTTCGCCCGGAATCGAGGGGCTACAGGGGCTTGGTGTCGACTGAAACGAGTTCTTTATCGATGAAGTGGATTTTTTTTCTTGCAAAACGGAAACAAGGCGCATACATTCGTGGCTTGTATTCGATTTCCATTTCTTCGGGAGTGGGGGTTGGATTGAATGAAAACAGACAACCAAATCACTTTGTGTCATGCGTAAACTGTTGTATCTGTTGACGTCGTGTTGGGCCTTGCTCGGGCTGCACGGCGCTCACGGGCAAACTCCAGCCGGATCGCCCTCGTCATCCACCACCATCCCCCCCGGGTATTGGTTAGGGATTGAACCTTTCATGGTGCATACGGCGCCCTACTTGAGTCCGTTCGGCACAACGGACTTAACGGGCCAGACGACGTACCGGATTTACCT
>JBMTYE010000170.1:0-4260 GCA_049454255.1 Flavobacteriales bacterium | reverse complement strand
AGTTTGAGTGCCACAACCAGCAAGACCCATTCTTCCATTTCCCAAATTTCCACCACCTGCCCAAGCAGAGCCATCATATTCTTCTGTTGAATTGTAAGTAGTAGTAACGTTTACTCCACCAAATGCTGTAGTTGCTGTTTGAGTACCTCCAGATGCTAAACGATACCTTGCAGTTGACATAGTTCCGCCACCTGACCAAGAAGTACCATTATATTCTTCTGTTGCACCTGTTGCAGCTGTGCCAATACCACCAGCAGCTAAAGTTTCAGTTTGAGTTCCAGTTGGAGGTGGGGTGGTGGGATGGTAAGGGGCTGCGCGATGGCCCATCTCCATCCTCCGCCGTAAATTCGCCCTCGTTCTCGTTCTCGCTCTCAACCTCGTTCTGTGCGGCGCAGCCGCACCCGTCCTCAACCTCAACCTCAACCTCCCCATGCTCACCCTCCCCCAGCTCCGCGAACAGCGCGACCGCGTCCTATCCGCGCTCGCAAAACGCAACATCGACGCGACGGCTGCAGTCGACCGGGTGCTTGCACTCGATGGGGAGCGGCGGACGGCTCAGTCGGAACTCGATGAGCTGCTAGCCCGCGCGAATGCCATCAGCCGAGAGGTCGGAGAGCTCATGAAGGCGGGCAAGCGCGACGAGGCGGATCAGCTCAAGGCGGAGTCGACTGCAATGAAGGAGCGGACGGCAGCGCTAAAGGAGGTCATGGACCAGGCCGAAAGGGGAATCCACGATGCCCTGTGCACGCTACCGAACACGCCGTGCGACCTGGTACCGGAAGGCAAGGGAGCAGACGACAACGTCGAAGTGTTCCGGAGTGGTGAATTGCCGGTGATGCCGGAAGGGGCGCAGCCGCACTGGGAGATAGCCGACCGGTATCGGTTGATTGACTTTGATTTGGGCGCGAAGGTCACCGGTGCGGGATTTCCGTTCTACCGGGGCAAGGGGGCGAAGTTGCAGCGGGGGTTGATCCGGATGTTCCTCGAACGCGCCGAGCAGTCGGGCTACGAAGAGTACATCCCGCCGCATCTTGTGAATGCCGATTCCGGCTTCGGGACCGGCCAACTCCCTGACAAAGAAGGCCAGATGTACCACAGCACGGCGGACGATCTCTACCTGATTCCGACCGCTGAGGTGCCGCTGACGAACATCTACCGCGATGTGATCCTGACCGAGGCGGATTTGCCGGTCAAACTGTGCGGTTACACGCCGTGCTTCCGTCGGGAGGCGGGGAGCTACGGAAAGGACGTGCGCGGGCTCAACCGATTGCACCAGTTTGACAAGGTCGAAATCGTCCAACTCGCTCATCCGGAAGGTTCCTACGATGTGCTGGACGCGATGGTGGACCACGTGAAGGGACTGCTGAATGACCTCGAGCTGCCGTACCGCATCCTCCGGCTGTGCGGGGGCGACATGGGATTCACGTCGGCCCTGACGTACGATTTCGAGGTATGGAGCGGCGGCCATGACCGTTGGCTCGAGGTATCGAGTGTCTCAAACTTCGAAACCTACCAGGCAAACCGCCTGAAGTGCCGGTTCAAGGGCGCGGATGGAAAGACGCGTTTGGTCCACACATTGAACGGGTCCGCCCTCGCCTTGCCGCGCATCGTGGCGGCGCTGCTCGAGGTGCACCAGCAAGCGGACGGCAGCGTGCGGATTCCGGCGGCGTTGCAGCCGTATTGCGGGTTTGACCGCATCGGGTAAGCGCGCGGGCAGTAGTTCCGGCGCTATCTTCGGAGGGTGATTCCGAACTTCAAGGTGTGGGCGAAGGTGGCGTGGATCGCCACTGTCGCTGGGCTTGTGCTCGCGGGCTGTGGCCCGAAGAATGCGCGCGACGCCTCTGTAGATGAGCTCGAGGGTGCGCTGGATTCCGTTCGGGTGGCGCGTGCTGCGCTGATGGAATTGCCTGCGGATTCCATCGCGCAGGCCAAATCTTGGTCCGAACAGCACCTCTGGGACTTCGAGCTTCTCGTCTCCGATTCCACCGCCCAACTCACCCGCGAAGAAGGGGCCATCATCTCCGAAGTGGCCCGGGCGCGGCGCCTCCTGAAAGACGGTCCGGAACGGCTGCGCACCCTCGCCGAATCCGGCGAACGCACAGAATCGCAGCTTGTCGCCCTCATCGCCGCACTCGAGTCCGGAGCGACTACCGACGGCGCCGGCACCCCCATCGACTCCGCCTACATCGCGACGAACACCTCCCGTGAACTCGTTTTCGCCCGGGCCTTCCTCGCTTCTGTAGAAGAGACACAGGACCTCGCGCGCCGCGGCCTCGACATCGCCGCCGCCGCCGCCGCTCCGGTGGACAGCCTGAAGACCGTGCTGCGCGCGCGCTATGCGGCGGCCCTCATAGCGTCGTCAGAAGAATGAAGCGGAGCTGGATTGCGGCGGGCGTGGTGGCGGCCTTTTTGGCCTGCGCCCCTGGCGCAGTGCAGGCCCAAAACGAACTTGAACTCGCCCAGTACTACTTCGACGAGGGTTCGTTTGAGCAAGCGCGCCTGTACCTCGAGGTGCTTTGGCGCAAGAACAAGACGAACCAAGTCTACGACCTTTACTACGGCACTCTGCTGGGCCTCAACGACTTCGATGGCGCGGAAAGCCTCGTGCTCTCGCGCATCCGCAACCGGCAGGCCCGCTCAACCGGCTACGTCGACCTCGGCAAACTCTACCTGCACTTCGGCAAGCGCGACGAAGCCATGGCGGCCTTTCGCGACGCCCTCGAGCAGCTCGAGCCCGGCCGCGGCTATGCGCTGCAGCTCGCAAACGCGTTCATCGCCCTGAACGAGCTCGACCTGGCCTACGAGGTCTACCGGCGGGCGATGGCGGCAGGCGTGACCGATCTCGACATGCAGCTCGCGAACCTGCAGGGCATGCGCGGCGATTTCCCGGGCATGGTCGATGCCTACTTCGAGGTGCTTCGCGCGCAGCCCGGCCAACTGCGCAACGTCACCGCCGCCTTCGAGCGCTCCCTGCGCATCGGCGATAACCCCGAACACGGCAACATGCTGCTTGCCAAACTCACGGCAGCCGCCACCCGCTCCCCTGAACTCCCGGTCTACGACGAGGTCTTCCTGTGGTACTACAGCCAGCTCAAAGACTTCCCGAACGCCCTCGTCCATGCCCGTGCGCTCGATCGGCGGCTCGGCGAAAACGGGGTGCGGCTGATGGAGCTCGCGGCGACGGCCGCTGAAAACGGCGACGAAACCACGGCCCGGGCGAGCTACTCCGCCGTGGCCGCAAAAGGCCTGGACTCCCCATACTACTTCACGGCCCGGACCGAAGCCCTGCAGATTGCGCTCCGCGCCATCGAGCGGCGGCGGCCGGTGGACCGCGGGGCGGCGGGCGCACTCGCCGCCGACTACGAGGCCGCCCTGGCCGAGCTCGGCGTCCGCCCAGAAACGGCGACCCTGGTGCGCGACCTCGCACACCTCGAGGCCTTCCTGCTCGGGCGTACCGCTTCGGCTATCGATCGGCTCACGGCGCTGCTTGCAGACCCGGCTCTGTATGCCCGCGTCGCGGCGGAGTGCAAGGTGGAGCTCGCGGCCATCTATGTGTTCGCGGGGGAAGTTTGGGATGCGGCGTTGCTGTACGGCCAAGTGGATCTCGACTACAAGGACGATCCGCTGGGCCACGAAGCCCGCTACCGCAACGCCCGCATCAGCTACTTCACTGGAGACTTCGCCTGGGCCCAAACCCAGCTCGACGCCCTCAAGGCCTCCACCTCGAAGCTCATCTCAAACGACGCCATCGACCTGTCCCTGCTCATCTCGGACAACTTCGCCCTCGACACGGTCACCGCCCCCATGGAGCTGTTCGCCCAAGCTGACCTGCTGGCCCTGCAGCACCGCTACGCAGAATCGCGGGCGTTGCTCGATTCGTTGTCCGCCGCCTGGCCTGGCCACGCGCTTTCCGACGAAATCCTCTGGCGCCGCGCGGACCTCGCCACCGCCGAAGGCCGCGATACCGCCGCCATTCCCTTCCTCGAAGAGATCATCGCCCTGCACTTCACGGACATCCTCGCGGACGACGCCCTCTTCCGGCTCGCCGTCCTGCGCGAAGACCTCCTCGGCGATTCCGAGGCCGCCCTCAAGCTCTACGAGCGCCTCCTCTTCGAATTCCCGGGCAGTCTCCACGGGGTCGAAGCCCGCCGCCGCTTCCGCGCGCTCCGTGGCGAGAGCTGACCTCCATCTCCCTTTCGCCTTTCGCCTCCTTCTGCCGCCGGTTGAAGGCAAAAAAAAGGCCCCGCTCGCGCGGGGCCT
>JBMTYE010000169.1:0-4267 GCA_049454255.1 Flavobacteriales bacterium | reverse complement strand
ATGACCGCGGAGGATTATGTGTACATCCTGAACCACAGCGAGGCCCGGTGGTGCTTCGTGTCAAATGCCGAGTTGTGGGAGAAGGTGCAGTCCATCCGGGAGCGGGTGCCGCGGCTTGAGGGGGTGTACACGTTCGAGGTGGTGGAGGGAGCGCCGAGTTGGCGGGAGGTGCTGGTGCGTGGAGGGGCGGCGGAGCAGGAGGAGGTGCGGCGGCGGGCAGAGGCGGTGGGCGAGGACGATTTGGCCACCATCATCTACACCTCGGGGACGACCGGCCGCCCGAAAGGGGTGATGCTCAGCCACAAGAACATCGCGAAAAACGTGGCGGTCAGCATCGAGCGTCTGCCGGCGGTCGACTACTCGAAGGACTACCGCGTGCTCAGCTTCCTGCCGGCGTGTCACATTTTTGAGCGCATGCTCCACTACTTGTATATGTATGTAGGGGCCCAAATTCACTTCGCGGAAAGCCTCGATACGGTGAAGGACGACCTCGCGGCGACCCGTCCACACATGTTCACTGCGGTGCCGCGCCTGCTGGAGAAATTCTACGACGGCATCACGGCAAAGGGTGCGGCCGCAGGCGGGGTCAAGGCGAAGATTTTCGCTTGGGCGGTAGGCCTGGCGTTGCGCTGGGAGCCGGACGGCGCGAACGGCCCGCTTTACACCTTCCAACTCAACATCGCGCGCAAGCTCGTCTTCGACAAGGTCAAGCTCGCGCTCGGCCTCGAGGAAATCCAAGCCGTGGCCTCCGGCTCCGCGGCACTCGCGCCGCGACTCGCCCGGTTCTTCAACGCCGCCGGCATCCCAGTGTACGAGGGCTACGGCCTGACGGAAACCTCGCCGGTGGTGTCGGTCAACACGCTCAACCGTCCCGGCATGTTGCGGGTCGGCTATGTCGGCAAACTCGTCGAAGGGGTAGACGTGCGGTTTGCGGAAGACGGCGAAATCCTCGTGCGCGGCCACAACATCATGCAGGGCTACTACAAGGAGCCGGAGATGACGGCGGATGTACTGAAGGACGGGTGGTTCCACACCGGCGACATCGGGGTGATGGAGGGAGGCTTCCTGAAGATCACGGACCGCAAGAAGGAGATGTTCAAGACGTCCGGCGGGAAATACGTCGCGCCACAGCTGCTGGAGAACGCCATCAAGGCGTCGCGGTTCATCGAGCAGGTCATGGTGGTGGGAGATGGGCGGAAGACGCCGGGGGCGCTGGTGGTGCCGGATGCGGCGGGGATGCAGGTTTGGTGCGAGCGGCACGGGCATCCGTTCCCGGGGCTGGCCGGCATCGCAGACGATCCCGTGCTGGTCGCCCGCATCGCAAAAGACGTCGAAGACCTGATGGAGCCGTTCGCTCCGTGGGAACGCGTGAAGCTCGTGCGCGTGCTGCGCGAGCCGTTCACCATCGATGCCGGTGAGCTGACGCCGACGCTGAAGCTCAAGCGCAAACCCATCGCGGAGCGCTACGCTGCGGAGATCGACGCGCTGTACGCCGGATGATCGACGCGCTGGTGGCGGCGGATGTGGCGGTGTTTCGGCTGCTGAATACGCCGTGGCCAGGAGGCGACACGGCCATGTGGTGGGTGAGCTTGACCCGGACGTGGATTCCGCTGCAGGCGGTGCTGGTGTGGAAGGTGTGGCAGTGGGCGGGGGGGCAGGGGCGGCGCTTTGCAGGCGCGATGCTCGCGGTGGCGGTGTGCATCGGCACGACGGACGCGGTGTCCTCACGCATCCTCAAGCCCGGCGTGGAGCGCTTGCGGCCCACCCACGACCCGGCGCTCGCAGGGACGGTGCATGCCGTCGTGCCGCCCGGGGGGACGACGCCGTACCTCGGCGGACAGTACAGCTTCGTGTCGTCGCACGCGGCGAATACGGCCGGGGTGGCGGTGCTGGTGGGAAGTTGGCTCGGGGCCGCGTGGCTGTGGCCGCTTCTGGCGGTTTCGCTCCTCATCGGATACAGCAGGATCTACCTCGGCGTACACTTCCCGCTCGATGTCCTGTGCGGCATGGGACTCGGGGCGGCCACAGGCGCCTCAGTGCACTACCTGCACGCCCGCATCGGAGCAGTTCAGAGCGGGAGGCGGCTATGACGGGGTGGTCGGCGGCGGCGGTTTTTTTCGGCGGCGGGCTGGGCAGCGTGGCCTGGTGGGCCCTGGGCGAGGCGTGCGCGCGCTGGTTCCCGGGCTTCCCGCTCGGGACGTTGCTGGCAAACGTTGCAGCCACCGCGCTGCTGTGTGGATTCCTGGTCGTGGCGGGTTCCGGCAAAGTGCCGCGGACGGCCGTGCTCTTCGTGGCGGCGGGGGTATGTGGCGGATTTTCAACGTTTTCGACGTTTGCGGCGGACACGTTGCGGCTGGCCGAGGAGGCGGGGTGGGCGTGGGCGGCGGCGAA
The DNA here is from genome assembly GCA_049454255.1 of Flavobacteriales bacterium. Classification (GTDB taxonomy): domain Bacteria; phylum Bacteroidota; class Bacteroidia; order Flavobacteriales_D; family Sanyastnellaceae; genus CAMCYM01. The sequence continues at coordinate 1,876 of JBMTYE010000169.1, read as the reverse complement.
TGTGGCCGTGAATGTGGGCGGGTGCCTCGCTGCGGGGGCGTGGGCGGCGGTGCTCGGCCGGCAGGCGTAACTTGGGCGCATGAAGCAACTGGTGGTTCTGGCCGCGGTGTGGGCGGCAGTGGGGTGTGCACCGTCCGGCCACGTGGCCGCGCAAGCGGGTGCAGAGGGCGAAGCGGCGGCGACGGATTTGGGCAGTCGGCCCGCCCTGGTGGTGGGCCTGACGGTGGACCAAATGCGGATGGACTACCTCTACCGGTTTTGGCCGTACTTCGGCGCAGGCGGCTTCCGCCGGCTCGTCGAAGGAGGCTTCCTCTGCGCAGACCACCACTTCGGCTATGCGCCCACCTACACGGGGCCCGGGCACGCCTCGATTTTCACGGGCACCACCCCGTCGGTCCACGGCATCATCGGCAACGACTGGTACGACCGGGCTTCCGGCACGAGCGTATACTGCGCCGCGGACACCTCGGTACGCGGGGTCGGGACGGCGGACCCGCTCGACGCCGAAGGCCGCATGTCCCCCCACCGGATGCGCACCACCACGCTCGGCGACGAGCTCAAGCTGGCCTTCGGCCGCCGTCCGAAGGTCATCGGCATCAGTCTGAAGGACCGCGGCGCCATCCTCCCCGCCGGACACGCGGCCGACGCGGCCTACTGGTTCGTGGGCAAGGACCTCGGCGCCTTCGTGACCAGCACACACTACATGGACCGGTTGCCGGATTGGGCGGCCCGCTGGAACGCGGCCTCCCCGGCCCAGCGCCTGCTCGACGCCGGATGGTCGCCGCTGCTTCCCGATTCCGCGTACGGCGTGTCGTGGCCGGACAACACCCCGTACGAGGGCAAATTCAAAGGCGCCGTGCGGGCGGCTTTTCCCTACGATCTGAAGGCCCTGGCCGCGGCAAACAATGGCTTCGACCTGCTGAAGGCGACGCCAGGCGGCAACACGTTGCTCGTGGACTTCGCGCTGGCCGCGGTGGCGGGTGAGGGTCTCGGTAGGGATGTGTGGACGGATCTTCTGGCGGTGAGCTTCTCGACGCCGGATTACGTGGGCCACCAGTTTGGCCCGCACGCCTGGGAAACCCAAGACATCTACGTCCGGCTCGACGCGGAGCTCGCGCGCCTGTTCGACGGGCTCGATGCGGCGGTGGGCGCCGGGCGGTGGACCTGTTTCCTGACGGCCGACCACGCCGGAGCGACGGTGCCTTCGCTCGCCGCGTCGGAGGGCATTCCAGCGGATTACTGGAAGCCGGGCAACCTGCGCGACCGCATCGATTCGACCCTGCAGGCGGTGTACGGCCCCGGCGAGTGGCTGTTGCGCTATGCGAATGACCAAATCTTCCTCAACCGCCCCCTCATCGCCCAGCGGGGTCTTTCGCTCGCCGCGCTCCAGCGGTCCGTAGCCGAGTGGGCTCAACTCGAGCCGAACATCCATGCGGCCTACGCCGCCGCCGACCTCATCACAGGGTCCGGGCCGGATGCGGTGGTCGACCGCCTGCGCCTCGGGCACCAGCCGGTCCTCTCCGGCGACGTGGTGGTGGTCCCCATTCCCGGCTGGATCGACTATGGCCTGACGGGAACCACCCACGGTTCGCCCTTTGCCTACGATACCCACGTCCCGTGCATCTTCTATGGCTGGGGCGTGGAACCTGGCGTGACGTATGAGCGGACCCACATCCACGACATCGCCCCGACGGTATCCGCCCTCATTCACAGTCCGTTGCCTTCTGGAACCACCGGCGCGGTCATCGAAGACCTGTTTGACTGACATGATTGCACTCAACGTTCGGCGGGGCCACGGTCCGGGAGGGCCGGAGCTTCAGGTGGAGGCGGTGTTTCCGCTGCGGGAGGGGCCGTGGGAGGTGGCGTTGCCGTGTTG